>JAGYOL010000049.1 GCA_018399555.1 Kiritimatiellia bacterium
CATCCAGCTTGCAGTTACGAAAGAGAGCACCGCAATCCACGGCAGCGGCCGGGCTGGCACAGCCTGCGTGAGTTGGTCGAATCCCACTTTGGAGTGAACTTTGAACAAACCGATTATAATAAAAAGGGCCAAAGCAGGCACTCCGACTCTGCCCAGCATACTCAGTCCCTTAAAGCCGGCCAGATTCACAGCACCGACAATCAGAATAAAAAGCAGCAACCCGACATAGGGAGAGAGCCCCGGGAAAAAAGCTGAAAGCTGTGTGCCGATCAGCGAGGCATAGACACTGACGAAGCTGATGTTGATAAAGGTTATCAATGCCGTAACGACAATCTGTCCGTACATCCCGAAAACCGGACGCAGCATGACCGTTGAAGAGCGGCGGGTGCCAGCACCGATAAAACCGATTGTCCCGGCATAGAGAGCAAGAATCATGTTACCGCCCAGCAGTGCGGCCACTCCCCGCCATAATGTAACACTTTGACCGACCTTGGTGCCGATTAAAAAAGCGGTTACGCTCAACACAAATCCTGCGAACACAAAAAAAATGCTGCTCAGACTTTTAAACTGTGCTTCGACCACTCCGCCACTTAACTCATCTGTCATTTCAAACTACCTCAATGATAAATTCCGCCAGAACGATATTCCGCCCAGACCGTTTCAAACCAGGTGTCGCCAACCGGCAACTCTCGACATGCGACCCAGCGTTGCTGAACCCGACCACACTCATAACGACTCTCCAGAATTTTATCACGGAAGGTGACATCCTCCGGTACAACATGCCGGCTTTTCAAATCACCGATGTTGCTGCCGTCCTCGATAACCAGAGCTGAACCACGCGATCCTACTCTCTGCCGGACATAATACAATATTGATTCCAGATAAACAAGATGGGCCAGTGACAATTGGCGTAGTGAAAGAACTCTGGTTGTTTCCGCGGCATCTTTGAGTGCACAACCATCCGAATCGAGTCTGTGCCAGAGTTCACGCGCTTCGGAAACCGCCTCTGAGAGAGTGCCCTCCACCCGGATGTGCGCTCCGGCGCGGGACATTCTGCTGCGCAGTTCGCGCAGCAGTTCAGGCTGACTCACCCGGGCATTGCGGCACCGCGCCAGAAATTCCCTGCACTCCGTGAGTGCCTGACCTCCGATGCTCTCAACCTTACGTTGATCCAGGGTCGGATTGGAATATCGCGCAGCGATAAACTCTGCCGCGCGCAAGGCCCCCACCTGACCGGCATTCAGAGCAGATCCGCCGGGCCGGGCGACACCATGCGAGCCATTGACCTCGCCTACTGGAAAGAGGTGTTTGATATCAACCGATTCCCACCAGTGATCCGCCGCCAGACCGCCGTTATTATGCTGCGCGCAAACCGCTATTTCGAGCATTTCGTTCTCTATGTCGATTCCATGTTCAAGGTAGAGCTGCGCAGCAGCCGGATTCATATGCCGCAATCGGGCCAGGGGTGTCGCCTGATGTGCCCCCGAACGGTTCAGATAGGCACGCGCTTCAGGCATAAGTGCCGCCGGGTCATATCCGGATGGATTGACGCGGAAATCAAGAAAAACCCGCCTTTTTCTGATCTCGGTTTCAAGGTAGACAAACAAGTCTATTCGGGACGAACCACTGAAAGCCCGGGCCGCCTGAAAGGGCCACTGATAGCCCTTGAGAAAGATGTCGGAACAGAGTGTGTCTGCGCCGTCATAATGCTCTGCCAGAAATTCGCGTCGCTCACTACAACCATCGAATGCAGTTGAAATAAAGGTCGGGACGGACTGCATATATGTTCCGGAAACATTCCAGCGAAACTTGACAGAGGCCAGACCGAACTGGGATTCGGGTAGATTACACGCGGTAGCACCCGCTTCCAGAGCCACCCCGACTGCGCCGCTATGTACCGCGGGATAAACACTGTGCTGATAGAGGCCACCAGGTCCGCCGACCGCAAAAACAATATTCTCAGCGGCATAGAGGTGCTGTTCGCCCTCCGGATCGACTGCCAGCACTCCGCATACCCGTTTGCGACCGTCCTCATTCGCCGTCAGCAGCTTATGGACAAAGCGGTGTTCCTCAATCGGAATTTTCATTCGCCGCATCTCTCTGATCAGAGCCAGGCACATTTCGCGCGAGGTATAGGGTCCGACTGACGTGGCTCGTGTCGCGGGATCATGGTCGGTTTTGTAACCGACAAACCTTCCCCAGCGGTCACGCGGGAAATCGACTCCCAGTTCCACCAGATTAAAAAAAGCTCTCAACGACAATGCGGCCTCGACCAGTGCCAGATCCCCATGGGTGCTGCCGGCACTGAGATAGCTGCGGGCCATTTCCACAGGAGAGTCAGAGTTACTGCCGCAGAGCGCCATTTTGTAATAGGTCTGTTTGTCAGAACCGGTGTTGATGGAGGTGCCCATGGCGAGCCCCTCGGTCAAAACCAGAATATTGTCAACACCCCGACGCTTCAACTGCACGGCGGCACTCAGGCCCGCCGCGCCGGATCCGACAATAATGGTATTAAGATATCGCATTTCATCACCCATAATAGCGGGGTTATTACCAGATTGCCAAGCACCTGTTTCATTCGGATATCTGCTGACATGCCAGCCACCCGAAACCGCAACCGGGGGTGTGTGATCCCGGACAAACTGCAGTCGGAGTGCGTCACCTCGAATGCGGCTGATTCCTAGTACCCGCCCTACCGATCAGGCGTAGGTATGCATTCCTTTAAAAAGGCGTGAGAGATTGATCCAGGTGAGCGTCAATATCACAAACAGCAATCCGATCCAGAGCAAGGCGGCCAACAAGCGTGGGTAACGCAACCCGTAACGGTAACGCAGGTGAAAATAGGTGCCGTAGAGCATCCAGGTGGCCAGCGACCACGTCTCTTTAGGGTCCCACTGCCAGTAGTGACTCCAGCATAGTTTGCCCCACAGAGAACCAAGCAGTAATCCGATAGTGATCAGCAGAAATCCGACCGCCGTGATCTGGCGTGAGGCGCACTCAAGCAGCAGGAGCCGACGCCGCTCCAACCGCAGAAACAGCGGTGCCGCCACCAGTGCTGCACGCGCCAGCATAATATAACCGATCACATAACTGGCGACATGCGGAACAAAAAGCGGGCTCTGCAACGCCGGCGGCAGACGACGTACCGATTCATCAAAAATAAAACCGGCAGGTATGAGGATGATCAATCCGAGAAAGGAGTCGCAAAGGGTCGTATCGATTCCCTGTTTCCAGCGACTGAGACGCGAAAGCGGCCATAAAAACGCGGCCATGCAGAGAAAAAACTCAAATAAATTCTGCATTGGCGGATGACCGGTATGCAGACCGCGCCATGCCAGCGAAACGACAGCGGTTAGAAAGCCGGCGAACCAGAAACCTTTTTTAAGACGTTCGATATCGCGGTGGACCTCCCTCTGCCGATTTCTTTTTCTGCCGGCCCACAGTGTCAGGCAAACCGTTAGTGTTGCCGCAAAAAAGAGGGCGGAGAGGTAGATCAACAGCCCTTGAAGGGTATATTTAATCTGCACGGTCAACCTCCTCAATCTGAGGGACCATTCGTATCACTTTGCCGGTGAAGAGGACGATACCGATGAAAAGCATGGTGAAACCGGCGTAAACAATCCGCAACCCGGGATCACGCACAAATTTCAGTACGGTATAGGTCACCGGCTGATTCTGACGGTTTGTGCTCTGGCCCCAGCTCATCTGATAGACCAGATAATCGCCGATGCGAACCGGTTGGTTCACTCTGATATCCCGCGTAAAGGTGTCTTTGCCAGGCTCACTGACGATCACACGGCTGCAATACTCTTTAATCGGCGGCATGCGTCCCTGCATGCGATCATGCTCTGAACCCTCATAGTATTCGATGGCGAATCTATCCAGCTTGACGGAGAAGTCGAGTTTGCCGACAAACTGATCGAGATAGGTCCCCTCCCACAGCGAGTTCATTACATCACCCTCCGCAAGAGCCATGGAACCACTGAGAGGTGCGCGGGTTTTACCGGTCTCACCGTTTGAATGCAGCATGTTCATCATGGCAGAGTGATCCGGTCTGGCTGCGGCGACTCTTCTGCTTTCAACTACACCCCACAGCCATCCGGCAACTACCAGTGCGCATCCCAGATGCAGGATTGCGGAATCGAACCTGCGACGAAACAAAGTCAGCACGCCCCGCACCGCCAGCAGCAGCAACACCAGTGCGGAAAACCCGAGCGCCGGCGGAGTTGACATCAGAACACAGGAACTCTGCGAACCCTTGAATGCCAGAAAGATTGATCCTCCCGAGAGCAGCAGACAGAACACTGCAGCGACAACCGGTCCTGTGATTATATTAAGAAATCGTTTCATCAGATATTGTCATCACAGCGGTTTACATATAAATGCTTCGTCAAAAGATGAGTGAACGGCAGTCTCTCTAATAAACCGGTTTTACGCAATCCACCTCGAGTTCAACCAGCAGATCATCACGGCATACATCCGCCTCAATATTGATCAGTGGCAGATTTTCAAGCTTGTTTTTTTGCAGCCAGGCACGCCAGTTGTCCAGAAACTCATTTTTTTTGAGATACATCACGACTCGGGTCGCATCATTCCAGCTCATCGCACGCGCTTTCATGATGCCCTCGACAACATCCATGGTCAGTTGAATCTGACGGTCGACATCACCGACAAAGGCGGTCTGTCCCCCCGGCTTGATGCTGGCGGTGCCGGAAATCATCAGGGTGCGGTAGTCGGGGGTGCCAATTTCCACCGCTCTACTGAACGAACTGCCGTAATCAAGTGCCGCGCACTGCAGCGGAGATGTGACCGGAATGACATAGGTGGAGTCATCTTTGGGTGTAACGGCAATCGCACAGGCCGTGAATGCGGCTCCATAAAGATTTGCCGAACCGATACCGGTGCTGGCAGGCACGAGACCATCGTAAACATTACGCGAGCGGAAAAAATCATCGCGAACCCGGTTGAAATCGTCATACCAGTCGAGAATGTCATCCATATAGAGCCAGGTGCGCACCACATTATCAAAGGTCATATTCGCATCTTTAAGCGCATCCTCAACAGCCTCGAACACAGCGGAGGTCTGTTCAACACGTGATACGCTTGTATCAGGCGGGAGAATACCGGTCAGCAGACAATAACGTGCATGATTGTCCTCATAGCATAACCCTACTGTACAGTTATCACGGGTAATCAGGCTGGGCTCCGCCCCTTCAACAATGAACCGCTGATAGACCGGAGGCAGAGAGCCGTCACCGCCGCACAACCACATCTGTGGTATCTCTGTGCCTTTCGCGCCGACACCGGCCTGTTTCAGTTCAGCCATGCTTCCCCAGCCGGTGAACGAGAAAACACGACCCTCTCTGACCTTGGGCAGACCCCGTTCGACATCAAGCACCCCGTTTTCAGAGACGCGCCAAACACCTCCGTTATTGATCCCCGTTTTATCCATCACAACTATCCTTCACTTTTAAAGTTTTCCGAACGCCCGTGCCGGAAGACCGGCAAACTTATGTTCGTTCAATAGGAAAGAATATACTCGGCAAGCGCTTCAATCTGATTCGGGTTGAGTTTGCCGGTCTCGCCATGCCTGTCCTCAGGATTATATTTTGTAAACATTTCAATGATTGTGAGTGCGCGTCCATCATACAGGTATGGAGCTGTACGCCATACTTCTACCAGGTGGGTTGTGTCAAAACTGCGGTTCTTCTCGTTCCCGACTCCCAGTCCAAGATCATATTTACGCAGGTTGGTGAATAACTTTTCACCCTCCGGACCGCAAATGGTTGGCGGATGACACTCCGCACAGCCGACTTGATGAAAGATTTTTTCTCCCTCCCGCGCTTTATCCGAGAGCGTCAGTTTTTCACTGCCTAATCCCATCCAACCCCTTCTTTTGACAAGGTAAGGACTCGGCAGAGGCTTGAGTGATCGCACATAAGCATCAAGGCACAATGCATCCTCTTCGGGGCGTACGACAAACTGGATATGAGTGAGTCCCTTCCGGTTGCAGGCCTCCATATCGGGACGAATGCCGGTTACCATTGTCGGAGGAGTAAGATGGCAATACACCAGACTTTTAGTCTGTTTGGGATTACCGATCCCGTCGTTGAGCAGATCCCAGTTAAGCGAATCGGCACGTCCGTCAGGGTGGCAGCTTGCGCAACTCTGCCAATGCTGGAAACACATGGTTCCATCGTTCCAGAGCATCTCTCCGCGCCGCACGCGGTCGCCGGAAAGATCGACAGCGGGACCCAGCGCGATTTCGGTTAGCGGGAGTTTGGGTTTACGAAAATCAATCTGCGCTAGTGTATCTTTAAAATACATCGATACGAAGAGTCGGTCGTCGGTCACAGCCACGCCGCGAACACCGTCGCCCGGCATTTTGATACGTCTGCGAATCGGGACAACGAATGAGAGATCATTCGGAACCGACTCAGGAGAAGATGTCACCTCGGTAACCTTTTCACCATTTTCCGCCTTGTGCAGCCGCTGATGCAGTGCCGGGCGCTCGATCATGCTGATCTCGGATGTTCCCGCATGAGCCACAAAAAGATGTTCGGCACAGGGTGAAACCGCTACCCCCCAGGGGTTGGCGGCACCCAGATCAACATCATCCAGCAGCACCGTATTGATATAATCACCGGTTGTGCCGTCGAACACACTTAAGCCGGCGGTATTCATCCAGCCCCGCTCCAGTTGTGTTGTGGGCAGTTGAAAACGCGCCAGCGTATGTGTGACGTAAACAACCGATCCGTCCGGCGTGGCGCAGATGCCACGCACACCGCTGCTGCCGTTGGGTAGCCGCACATTTCTGACAACCTTATCCGCAGCTGTGTCGATTATCGACACATTTGCCGCCACAACATCGTCGGTAGCACGCACATCAGGCAGATGATTGGCTACAAAGAGCAGCTTACCCCCCGCTCCGAAAGCCAGCGCATGGGGTTCGCGGGAAACACTGATCTCGGCTTTAAGCTCCATCGATGCCGCGTCTATTCTGACAATCATGTTGTCAAAACGACAGGCTGCATAGAGACTTTTTCCATCGGGTGAAACTACCGGTGCAAGAGGGGTGTGACCAACCTCGACATCAGTGCAGATTTTTCCATCGACTATTCTGAGCAACCTGCCATCAAAACCGCCTACGGCGGCGAAGACGGCTCCATCCCCACCGACCGCCATTCCATTCGGGTTCGCAGGCAATTCAATTTCGCCGCTGAGTGTGCCGTCGCCTTCTGTATTGATGATCATGATTTTCGATGCACCGGCCGCTGTCACATAAAGATGTTTTCTGCCGGGATCAAAATCCATATACTCCGGCGAAAGATATTTTTGGGCGTTAGTGGTAGATGCGCTAACAGCAAAGAAACAAAGTGAAAGTAAAATAAATCTGTTCATCAGCCCCCTCTTAAATTTAAACACACCCTTTTCCGACACAACCTCCTGCGGGAATTGCTGTATCGGGCACCAGCCAGAGAGTTAGAATAGTTTATTTATCTGTCAACGACAAGCACGAAATCCCTCTCGCGGCAGAAGCGGAAATCGTCGCTCGGGCGAGTATCGGCCTCCGCTCTGCAGAAAGATTCACAGTCGTTTCAAACTCAGGCCGCCATCCACAGTGATAACCTGTCCCACGCAATAGGGCAGTCGGCCTTCGGCCATCGCCAGGGCTACCTCGCCGATATCACGGGGCATCCCCCAGCGTTTGACTACGCACAGGTCACTCTCTGCGATCAGGCGATTGTATTTTTCCGTAGCAGCTTTGGTCATATCCGATCTAATGATACCCGGTCTGATCTCGAAAACCGCCATGCCATGTGCGCACAATCGCGCTGCGAACAGCTTGGTCATCATACTGACGCCAGCTTTGGAGACACAGTATTCCGCCCGGTTAAGCGACACTATATCCGCCGAAATCGAACTGATGTTGATGATCGTACCGCGGAAATCGGGATCGGTTGCTTGCAGTTCAAGCATCCAGGCGGCCACTGCCTGCGAGAGAAAAAACGGCCCCTGCAGATTAACCCGCAGCAAGGTCTCGAAACTCTCCTCCGAAACATCGAGAATATCTCTACGCTGTTCAGGTGCCACACCGGCATTGTTGACCAGCACATCTACTCTGCAGTAACTCTTTCGCACCTCATCCAGGAGCATCCGGCGGTCGGAAGGGTCGGCGATATCACTGGCACAATAGCTCACCCGGGCACCGAGATTCCGCAATTCAGTCAAGGCCGGTTCAACCTCCTGACGCGACCGGCGACCGCTCAGCACCAGATTGAATCCGGCAGCTGCAAATTCGGAGGCAATGCCGAGACCTATTCCGCGGCTTCCTCCGGTTATCAAAGCAACTTTCTGCATGACTGACCCTCCTGGCTGTAATTTAAATTTACGTCACTTTAAAACGCACAGTTTTCTTTTTGTGAACCGCGTTTCAAACCTTTCAACAGCTCAGCCGCGTAAATATCCTTGTCCCGTACCACGCAGCCGGTACAACCAACACCATCCTTCATGATCTGGGAACACAAAGAACAGGTGGTGCAACATTTGCGAGTGTCCATTGCACCTTTTTCCAGTATATCCCTGACCGAATCCGGATAAGCGAAGGCATTGCGACCCTGTCCGATCAAGGTGCACCAGCCCTCTTCAACCAGACCGGCCGCAACTTGAGGCATAAGATGCCGCAACCAGGCCAGGGCCGCCGTGACAACCGGCACCTCAGGCAGAGTTTTCTGAACCTCTCGTACTATGTTCTGGAAACGGACAACACTCCTGAGCGGGTCCTCCGGCGGTAGCGGCATTTCACGCAACGCATTGTCATGCGGCCGATTCATGTATGCCTGAAAACGTGGATAGCCGATTGAAATATTGATCAGCGGCATTCCCAGAGCTACGCACTCCTGCAACAAGCGCAACGGTTCGGCGAGATCAATCGGAACTTCATTTACGTTTTCATCCGGTGACCTGTCATTCACTACGTTCTCAACCACACCCCAGCCATAGGGATAAGCAGACGGCTCAAGCACTGTGCATCTGGCAGTCACAAAATGTCCCTGCGGCAACGCCTCTTTGATTCTCTGAACACACTCTCTGAAAAAGCGGGTACGGTTTTCATAGGAACCACCAAACCGCCCGGCCCGACGACGCGCTCCGAGCAGCTCGGCCACGAGATAACCATGCACAGCCTTCAGGTCTATGCCGTCAAAACCGGCCTCGGCCAATAGCAGGGCGGCTTCAACAAAGTTGTCCTGCAACCGCAACAGGTAGTCATCGGAGACCGTCTCCGCATCCTGCATACCCAAAGCAAGGTCAAGTTCCGGATTGTGCTGCGCTTTGAGAGGTTTAACTACACCGCCGGGTCGGCTGTATCTTCCGGAGTGAGTAAGCTGAATAACGCTGGTTACCTCATGACCGCACTCCTCTGCCGCGCTGCTTCTGATCAACTCCACAACCCGCTTGTAGACATCGAGATTGGAGCGGTTGACACGTAACTGCCGGAGACCCGATACTCCGTCATCGCTGACCGCAACCGCTTCCGCCCATATCAGAGCACTGCCACCTGCGGCGTAACGGCGGTAGCGACGGCTGGTCAGTTCACTCGGTGCACCGCTGACCGGATCGGCGTCAACACCCTCCATCGGCTGAACCGTGAATCGGTTGGCGAGAGTACGTTCGCCGATCTTTACCGGTTCGGCCAGACAGCCAAGGTTGTCTGAGAACGGCAGATGCAAAGCACTCCGGCTCAGAGCGCATTTAAGATCGTCCAATGTCTTCAAATCAAACCGTTTAAACATAAAAACCTTTTTGCAATAGCTTCATTGTGCAACCTGAAAACAACCACTCGGGAGATTTTACAAGCACACTATACTTAAATTCAATCTCAAAGCAGCCGTCCATTGCGACTGCCGCTGAAGGTTCCCCGCCCCTCATAGGCCACCACACCATTTACAACGGTGTGACAGATACCCTCACAGAACCTGTGCGGATCGGCGTAATCAGCTCTGTCCAGCAGTTTACCTCTGTCTAAAACAACCAGATCGGCGTATGCGTTCTTGCTGATATGACCGCGGTCTTGAAGTCGGAATGTCTGCGCCGGCAGAGAGGTCATACGGCGCACAGCCTCTTCAAACGGGGCGAGTGTCGGGCAGCCGTCAACTTCACCGTTCATCATCCGCAGATAACGCGGCATGGTTCCATAGGCACGTGGATGCGGGTGATCTTTGCCAAGCACCCCCCAGGGAGCTCGCAGCGAGGCATCCGAACCGGGCATAATCCAGTTTTCACTCAGAATACGCACAAGATTTTCCATGCACATGCCGAAAAAGAACGCGCTGGTACGCGCTTCATCGGCCAGAATAAAACGGCAGATCAGTTCACCCGCGCTGAGTTTCGTGCGCTCGGCAGCCTCGGCCACGGTGCATCCGCAGTAAGCCCGGACGGCAGCACTCCAGCCGCCCCCGATCGTTACCATACTCCAGTCGCGTCCGCTTTCAAAGTTAAGAAACTCAATGATCTCCGAGCGCGTTTCGGCATCACGCAGTCGGCTCAGTATCGCTTCACGTCCGCCCCGCTCAGCCCAGGGCGGCAGCACAATGTCCAGCTCGGTGGAACTGGCCAGATAGGGATAGCGGTCAGAGAAGAGCCGCAGACCGGCGCTGCGTGCCTCTCTAAGGCGTTCCAGAACATTACGCAGTTTGTGCCAGTTAGATTTGCCGGCACTCTTGATATGTGAAATCTGAATCTGTGCTCCGCTGACGCGTCCCAGTTCAAGCACCTCTTCAACCGATTCATCCAGTTCGCTGCCTTCAGAGCGCATGTGAGTGGAGTAGATGGCATCACGGCGCGCCAAGGCATTGACCAGTGCTTTGATTTCGGCGGCATCCGCATACTTGCCGGGCTGATACAGCAGACCGGTGGACAACCCGCGGCAACCCTCATCCAGCGCACACTCCAGCCGGCGGACCATCTCTTTAACCTCATCTGCCGTCGCACAACGCGGTTCATATCCGACAACCCCCGCTCGCAGGGTGTTATGCCCGACAAACTGAACGCTGTTGAGAGCCGGTCGCACAGCTTCGAACAACTCGCGATATTCGGCCATCTTCGCCCAGGTTGGCCCGGAGTGATCGGCGGTTTTCAACACCCCGTTTTCAACCATTGGGTAACACTGCGAGTTCCAGTCCGACGGCAGTCGTGCCGAGTCAAGCCGCGGCACAGCCGAACCGCCGCACTGACCGTTGATTTCCGTTGTGATGCCCTGTGAGATTTTCGAAGGGGCGTCGGGTTCAAGCAGCAGATACGCATCCGAGTGAGCATGCGCATCGATAAAGCCAGGCGTAACCGTCAGAGCGTCGGCCTGAATGCGCCGCTTGCTCTCTGCCATCGCAAGTGAACCGCCGCACTCGGCAATGCGGTCACCTTCGACACCGATATCGCCGTGATAAGCCGGGTTGCCGGAGCCGTCAACAATCTCCGCGTTTTCTATGATCAGATCAAACATTTTCGGCGGTTGTTTCTTCGATTTCACCCAGTGTGCGGGTGCCGCTCAGCAACGTCACCACCTGCTGCTGCACAATGGCCAGTTTATCCAGGTGCAGCCGCGGATCGAGCACAACAAAGGTGTCTCCGCTTATTTTGTGTTCATAAATCCGCAGGATGCCGCCGCTCTCATGCGGTTTGGCGTCGCGTTCGACCAGCTGGCGCCCCCGTTCAAGCATCACCGCCAGAACATAAACGACATTCAGCATGGCGGGATCTTCCAGCACTATGAGTTTTCGCAGCAGTGACTCAGCATTCTCTTTTTTGACCGGTTCCTCTTTGACCTGCGGTTTGGGAGCGTGATAAACCCCGTCCCACATACTGAACGGCTCCCAGTCGCGAGGCTGCTCGCGCCAGCAGACCGCACAGCTGTCCACCCGCTCATAACCGTCATCAACCTCACGTAAAGCCGAAATGACCTTCTGCTGATCTTTGAAAGCGCAACCGCAGAGAGCGCATTCATGTCCGCGATGTCTTATATTCCATTCCTGTGCCATGTTGAAAATATAGCAGAAACAGCTGGTGTTTACAGCTGTAAATGCTAAAAATGCTTTCAACAAACTGTCTGCGTGCAACTCACAGGCAGGCAAAAAAACTGCATCCATGTCGAAACCTTGGTTTTATTTATCAACCAGAGAGTTTGTTGTGCCCGTCGCACTTTGGCAAAAAACCGATCTGAGACTGCGCTGTCGCGACAGTTCGACAGGCTCACCGCAGGCAAGGACTTAAACCGAGAGTTCTCCCGCCCTTGAAAGAACCAACTGGATGTCATACAGATATCGTTTTTTGAACGAGGCTTCGCATGAACAGAGATAATATATCCACATCCGTTGAAACTTTTCGTCAAAGCCCAACGCGGAAACAGCCTCAAGGTTATTCTCAAAGGAAATTCTCCAGCGTTTAAGGGTTTCCACATAGTTTATTCCGATATTATCCAGATGCTGCACCGTCAACCCCGATGAGCTTGTCATAGCTTTGCAGAGCTCTGTGAGTGAGGGGAGAAGACCACCGGGAAATATATGTTTCTGAATCCAGTCGAGCTTTCTGCGGTAATTATCAAATCGCTGATCCGGGATAGTTATACTCTGGAGCACAACGCGTCCCCCCTCTTCCAGGAGCCGGTCACAGTTTTCAAAAAAAGTTCCGAAATATTCATATCCAACAGCTTCAAGCATTTCAATGGACACAATCCTGTCATAAACTCCTTTGACATCACGATAGTCACACATCTGGATATCAATCTTATCTCCAAGCTTTTCTTCCCGCACCCGTTGCCGGGCAAAATCATACTGCTCGCGGGAGATGGTCAGACCGGTCACCCGGCAGCCGGTAAGGCGGGCGGCCATTAAAGCAAACCCTCCCCACCCGCAGCCGATCTCAAGAACATGGTGATGCTCTTTGAGATCAGCAATCTCAATGATCCTTTCAATTTTACGCTGCTGGGCATCTGCCAAGCTTTCAATGTTGTCATTGAAAAGGGCACATGAATACATCATTGTTCTGTGGTCAAGAAATAGAGAATAAAAATCGTTACCGAGATCATAATGTGCATGAATATTTTTACAACTGCCCAGACGGCTGTTACGCCTGACAAACAGCACGATTTTTCCAACAAGGCACTTAACCGGAGTGGGGTCAATATTGCTTTTAAAATCAGCCAGATTATCGATAAACAGTTCAATCAGCCCCGTCAGATTATCACACTCCCAAAGAGAACTTATCCACGCATCACCCAATCCGACACTGCCACCTGTTACAAGACGGTTAAAAAATTTCCAATCAATCGCTTTTATGCAGACCGGTTCAGATGCATCTCCATAGTCCCGATTTGTTCCATCAGGTAGTTCAAGCACTAAATGTCCCTTGGAAATCCTGCAGAACACAGAATCTACAATTTTAAAATTTTTTTTCTGCCATAAAGTCGCTTTCATTCTCTCACCTTTATTGTCATCGGGTCATGGGGTTCAGGACGTTGATTAAACTTCAACCTTTTAATGTAATAGAGCAACGCCGCCTGCCGGAAAATGCGAGGTATGGTTTTGGCAGTGCATACAGGATGTGTAATCAAGGTGCCTGCAAGGCTGCGCGTGGTAAGTTCCCTGCCTCTTCCCCGGATGACCGTATCCAGAACCTCCCGGCCATTACGGATCAACCGTATTCCGATTCTGATATTATTGTCAGGTGCGGAAAACTCAAATTCATAATGGCCGTTCATATCATTAAACGGAGACACATGCATACGTTTATCATGGCGGCAGCAGACAGGAAATACACCGCCTTCCATCACATACATGTGGCGATCTCCATAGGTGTTATTGACTTCAGCCACGATATATGCGGCAGTGGCAGAGTCTTTAAGGCAATAATAAAAACTGACAGGGTTAAATACTCTTCTGCCAAACCCTAAAGCCGTAACCAGAATAACTCTCTGCACGCCGCCCAGATTGACATATCTTGCAAGACGTTCACGAAAACCGCCGCTGCCGATCATATAGTTTTCATCACGCAAAGAAACCAGATTAAAACGATTATAACCGAACCCTTTGACCGAGCGCTCTAATCCGCTTATCTCATCAACATCAATAGCGAAGAAACAGTACGGCAGATTCCACTCATGCCGAACGGGTTCCTTCCGGCAATGCATCACACTCCCTCTATAAACCATACTTCTCATAATTCCAAACCGAAACCCTTTGCAACCTGTACAGCAGAGCGCACTGCATCCTCATGAAATCCATTGCCGAAGTAGCTGCCCGCATACCAGGTCTGCCTCCTGCCATTTATGCTTTGAAGAGAAATTCGTCTGGATACAGCCTCACGCGTAAACATCGGATGTTCATAAAGCTGTTCTTCAATCACCCTGGACGGCTCCTTGCGCGGATTAAGGGTAACAAGGAAGCTCTCTTTATTATCCAGCCCCTGAAGACGGTTCATGTCATATGTAAGAGTTGTTGTATGTCCTTCGGTTCTCTCAAAGTTCCATGAACTCCATACGCTCTGCAAGGGCGGCATCAACATTGTATCTGTATGTAGCAGAGTACGGTTTTTTGAATAGCTCCATGCGCCAAGAGACTCCCTCTCCTGTTGATCAGGATCCTCAAGAAGAAGCAGGGCCTGATCAGCATGTGTCGCGATCACGACCTGGTCGAAATCACATGCGTCGCCCGCGTCAAAGTTCAGCAAAACCCTGTCATTACTACGCGATATTCCGGTGATATTCGCATTGAGCATAATCTCGACCCTTTTCCACTGCTCACGCATACGCTCAATGTAAGTGCAGCTGCCACCGACAACGGTTTTCCATTGCGGACGCTCTTTCAAATCCAGCAGTCCATGATTGTGAAAAAAATTAAGAAAACTCACAGCCGGGAACTGCATCATCTCATCGCAGGGCGTTGACCAGATCGCTGATCCCATTGGGATCAGATGATGATCGGTAAAATATTGACCGAAGCCGTTCTGCTTCAAATAGTCTCCAAGCGATATTTCTCCTGACAACCCTCCCCGCAAATCCTTATTGCCTGTTTTGTAAAAGCGCAAAATATCCAGAATCATGCGGATAAATCGCGGATTCAACAGGTTTTTACGCTGGGCAAACAACCGGTTAAACCCTTTTGTCGAATACTGCAGACCACCGGGAACATCATAGTAAGAGAAGGACATATCACTGTCACGCAGATCAACCTTAAGCTGCCGGAACAGCTTTGTCAACAAAGGGTAGTTACGGTCATTCATAACGATAAATCCGGTATCAACAGGAGTTGCCGAACCGTCGCCATTTTCAACTGAGATTGTATTGGTATGTCCGCCAAGCCGTCCTTGCTTTTCAAACAAGGTGATATCATGTTTCCGCTGCAGTATGTGCGTTGCTGTGAGACCGGCAACACCTGAACCCACAACGGCAATTTTCAAAGATTCACTCTCCATTTCACCCTCCTTGCAAACACTGTAATCAATGCTTTGCATTTCAGCTCTTTACGAACATGTTGTCGTTATGACTTAGCTCCGGCTTTTATAACCAGATATACGAAAATGATTCACGCCGCGAAGCCACGCCTACTTTTCGGGCTCGACCTCGTTTGAAGCACTTTCCTGAAGGGCAGACAACAAAACATCTGTCAGTTGTTCATCCATAGGCTCAATCCGACTCCCGAAGCGGGCAATCACCTTGCCATCCTTTGAAACAAGAAACTTATTAAAATTCCAGCTGATGCTGCCAGCAAACTCAGGATTTGTCTTTTCAGAAGTCAACCATCTATAAAGAGGGTGCTGATCCTTTCCTTTGACCCGGATCTTCGCAAACATCGGAAAATCAACGCCGTAGTTCAGCTTGCAGAACTCCTGGATCTCAGCATTGGTCCCCGGTTCCTGCCTGAGAAAATCATTGGACGGAAAACCGAGAATGACAAAGTCTTTATCCTTA
>JAGYOL010000005.1 GCA_018399555.1 Kiritimatiellia bacterium
GTACGATTTCGGTGACGGTTGGGATCATATCGTTCTGCTGGAGAAAGTGCTGCCTCCCGCACCGGACAAGACTCTGCCGATCTGCGTCAAGGGCATGCGGGCCTGCCCGCCTGAGGACTGCGGCGGCCTTTGGGGCTACTATAACCTGCTGAAAACCATTAACGGGCCTGACTGCACTGAGAAAGATGAGTTGCTTGAGTGGGCTGGCGGTTCGATATATCCGGAAGCCTTTGACTTGGTAGCTGCCAACGTGCGTCTGAGGGAGCGGTTTTGATGGGTGTAATGGGCTTTATATGCTACAATCCGGTCAGATATTGCCAAGTTTGTAGATGCAGTTGTGGATAAACTTTTTCACGGTTATTACCGTTACAGATGAATTGAATGCATTTAAGGTTTTTGAAACTCTGAATGCCTGTGGCGTACGTTTGTCTTCAACTGATTTGCTAAAAAACTATCTGTTTTCCGTTGTTCATGGTGAAGAACCCCATGAGCTTGAAATGAAAACACTTGAGGAGCGTTCCTTGAAATTAAGCGACAAACCCCTATCTCAGAAACAGCGTTTGTTCTGTTTTTTCAGACAGACGCTGTCGCATTTGTAACATATCTCGTTTTTGAGATAACCGCCGTCAAAGAACTCTCTGAGATTGGACAGTGTGGTTTCCGCAATATTTTCAAGTGCCTCGCGGGTGAAAAAAGCCTGGTGTGATGTTACCAGGACATTGGGAAAAACAAGCAGACGGGCCAGAATGTCATCCATGATCATTTCCATCGATCTGTCTTCAAAGAAGTAGTTGCTCTCTTCTTCATAGACATCCAGACCGGCGGAACCGACTTTACCCGATTTCAAAGCTTCAATCAGATGCTGAGTGTTGATCAGTTTTCCGCGTCCCGTGTTGATCAGCATCACGCCGTCTTTCATGCGGCTCAGCGAGTCGGCATTGATCATATACTCGGTCTGCGGTGTCAGGGGGCAATGCAGCGAGATAATATCTGACTCGCTGTAAATACCTTCCAGCGGAACATATTCGATCTGTTCGGCAGCCGCGTAAGCGACATCCGGGTAAGGGTCGTAAGCGAGTATACGCATGCCGTAACCCTTGAGAATCGAAATCAGGCAGCGTCCGATTTTGCCGGTACCGATTACAGCAGCAGTTTTACCGTGCATATCAAAACCCAGAAGACCGTTGAGGGAGAAGTTGCCGTCGCGGGTACGGGGATAAGCCTTGTAGATTTTACGGTTGAGCGAAATCATCAGTGCGGCGGCGTGCTCGGCAACTGCGTAGGGAGAGTAGGCTGGAACCCGCACTACGTGAATTTTCTGATAGGCCGCTTTGAAATCGACGTTGTTGTAACCAGCACAACGCAGTGCGATGGTTTTAACATTCTGCTGATGGAGTTTGGAAATCACATCGTGATCAACCAGATCGTTGACGAAAACACAGATGCCGTCGAAGTTTCCACCCAGCATGGCAGTACGGCTGTTAAGCTTGGCTTCAAAGTAGGTGATGTCAAAATGGTAAGACTCGTTCACCGCGTTGAAAAACTGCATATCATAGGGTTTGGTGTCGAAAAATGCGATTTTCTCATTCATATCAGTTGCCCCCGCCGGTGTGGTGTGGAATTTTTCAGGATGGTGCCAGAGGAGGGATTCGAACCCTCACGCGGGAAACCCCGCAACGGATTTTAAGTCCGGAGTGTCTGCCATTCCACCACTCTGGCACTGTGTTGAGTCGCTATAATAGCTTTAACAGAGTTCAGACACAAGTCGATTTCACTCTGATTCAAATCGTTCCAGAGCTTCAATCGTCTCGCCTACTCTGATACGCAGCTGCATCAGCTGATCGGGATTATGCATATTTCGGCCTGAGTAGCGTCCTCCGGCATTGGGTATTTCACAGAAACTCAGAAAGGCAGCAAGCAGATCATGTGCCGCTTTATTGTTGTGACGCTCGGCAAGCTCAGAGAGTTTCCGCAGGTACGACCAGTCTTCAACTCCGTCACGGGCTGCTTCGATACGGATTGATGTGACCGGTTCGGTGCCACCTCCTGTTTCTGGTGTCGGGGGGTAAATCAGGTAGCCATCGCCATTGGGATAACGCACATGATAATACTCTCCGGGGGTGCTTGACTGATTGATATAGGTGTGCCAGCCGATTTCCCATGGGTTATGGGTGTACCAGCTTACCCCCCAGAATTCATAGACATCGACACCGTATTTAAAGGCGTAGTGCGGCAGCATACGTTCGGTTGCGAGCAGAGGTGTGTCGGTGCACATCTGGCCATCGGTTGTAAACCAGAGCTGATTGCCGATCTTCCGTTGACGTTGCATCTGTTCGACAGAAAAACAGCCGTAGTGACCGATACCCCAGACATCAATCGCGTCGTCCCACTCGGGGCAGTGGCGCCAGGTGCTGCTGTAGATGCGGATGTCGGGATCGACGGCATGAATCATATCGCAGCAGGCACGCATCTGATCAACGATATGTCGATGTGAGAAGTGCGGTTCATCCGAGATATACAGAATGAAATTATCGGAACGGCCCTTGGCTTTAATATGGTTCCAATAAAGGCGCAACGCCTCCTGATAAACCTGTTTATACTGTGGACGCAGTTGCGATCGGTCTACACCCTGGTACGGATATTCTCCCTCGTATGGTTCTTCGCCGAGAAACTTACGTGGTGGATGACCCCAGCCGAAGATATTGAAATTGTGTGGCATATACGAGACTCTAAATTTGAGTTCATCAAAGTAGAGTTGGCAAGCTTTGTCATATGCGGTGAAGTCGCAGGTCACTTTGCCATCCGTATCGCGTTTCAGCGGGATGTGGTTTTGAACTGTGTCAGGCGACAACTTCTTTGTTGCCAGAAAACGCAGAGTTTTTTCGCGGGCTTGGGCTCGATTGCGCCAGTTGGTGAAATCAATATTGCGGAAACGTACATCATAGATGGCAGAAAATTCGGGATTTTCCGGCAGATCAAAGTCCCAAACCGTGACTTTAAACGGGCGGTTCAGAATTGTCCGGTTTCCGGCCTTGATCAGTATTTCGCCCTGATACTCACCGGGGGCGGCGTCGGTGTTGCTGTTGAAGGTGATCCACAGCGGCTGCGTACGGTTGGCGGATAATCTGAATTCAGCAGTGCTGAAGATCGGGTCGGGCCACCATCCCGGCCATCCGTCGGAGCCGTTGCGTTGCTGCGGGTATTTGAATTCCCACTCCGGTGTGCGGTGGTTGCTGTAGCAGGATGTGGTGTCGATCGGCACAAAATCCACCCGTCCGATTGAAAAATTATTCAGCACCGACTCTGAATCGGTATGGTGTTGATCATCAGACCCGGTCAGACGCTTCCAGAGTCCGGCCAGAGTGGAACCGCTTTTTAGAGAGGGAGCGGAAATTTCTATTTTCAAATCCTGCAAATCCACACCGGAACGCAGAGCCAGTTGCAGTGGTTCACTCTCATTTCGGGCCAGGTGAATTTCAATCGGTCGGTCTTTAACAGGCGGAAGTGTCTCACGGAAGACTTTGACAATCGGATTGACCTGCCAGAGTTTGATTTCTTTCTCCTGAGGTCTAGTTTCAGGTTCGCCAATGGTTGTGGTTAGACACTCCGCCATCAGGAAGCCGTCGTGACGCATCATGCCACTACAGTTGGCGGTGAGATGCAGCGAAAAGGAGTCATAACGCTGAGGAATTGTGATAGTGCTGAACATCGGAGTCCATTCGGTGTTGCCTGAAATAGGCGTTCCGGCTGAAAGAAAGATTGTTTTAGCTTTACGGTCCTGGGTTGAGTTGAGGTGTATGTGCAGATGACCGGTCGCAGCGAAGTTTTCAGTTGCCATCCATCCGCCGAACAGGTATGTCGAGGAAGGTTTGACAGATATAGTCTGGCGCCATCCGTGCCAGCCTGTCTCGGCTGATTCGGAGATGCGGCATTCCGCGCTGTGCCTGTTGAAAAGTGCCTTAGAGCTTTTAGCGTGCACAACACCTGGCACAGTGACGGATTGTCCGGAAATATGCCAGTCGGCGGGTTGCGCTTCTCCCTTTTCAAAATCCGGATTTCTGATCAGGTTTAAATCACTTGCAAGCATTCGTTTGTATTCCGCCAGGTCAACCTCGTTGTCGCGGATAAGAGCCAGTTGATCAGAGGGGATGTCACTGCCCTCAATATTACCGCTCAGCAACCTGTTTTTCGGCTTTGCGCCGGAATCGGCTACATAGAGATAGCAGCGTCGTACTTTCTGCCGGTTGACGGGGACTCTGAACAGCAACAGGTTGGTCAATCGGCAGGTCTCAATCTCTTCACCGTTGAAGGTTACTCTGAAAATCGGCGTGTGAATGCCGCGTTTCAGCAGAGCGGTTTCGATAAATACCGGCATCTCGGTGCCTTCAACGGCATCTGCTGAGGGCAGGATATTTACGGGAAAACGCATGTTCCAGTTTTTAATACCGGGCGGAGGGGCGATCCAGGGTGCCTCAGTACCCTCGATCTGAAGATCCAAATGTTCAACCGGCGTAGTGGTGATCTTTAGCTTCACGGCATCATGAACCGGTTCGCCGCTCTCAAATCGCAGATCATCAAACCAGGCAGTACCTGATCCGCGCAACAGGGATCCGGTACGTATCATGGTGGCGTCGGGCGGAACTTTAAAGCTGATCACCAGTTCGTGCCACTCAGTTTCGGATCTTTTAATCGAGGCATGGCGGTTGAGCATCTGTCCATTGGTGCTGTTGCCGACATGTACAAACCAGCCAGCGGAACCTTTTAAATTTTCGGTACGCACCCGTACCCGCAATTCACATTCGGCACCCGGCGCAACCTTGATATCCGTACGGTATAAGCCAGACCAGGATTCGGAAAGAGCGGGATCGGCAATCTGCCTCAGACAGAACCTGCCGCTGTAGGGAGATTCATCTGTGCGATTGAACTGATGAGTCGGTTTAATTTCGTTTTTAAACCAGCCCAGAGGTAAATCCGAGCCGAGTTCAAAATCGCCGTTGAGCGGCAGATCGTCCGGCAGAGCATTCAGAAAATCCGCCAGCTTCCAGGCATCAGGATTGTTGAAATAGAGTGTAAATGAGGTTTTTTCGGAGGCGCCGCAGACGAGCGGCAATGTCAGAACTGCCCCGGCGGGAATTTCACCGTCAGTGATGGTGGATGAAAAATCCGGCTGCCATATATTGAAAAGTAGCTGGGTGTTGCGATTATTGACGACACGCAGCGAAGAAATCTCAACACCGGTCAGAGGCGCTTCGCCGTGATTATCCCCGACCTTGACCGATATTATTTTGCCCTCTATGGCCTGGTCACTCTGATTGGAGACTTCAACGGAGAAACGTGAACGCCAGAAACCGCCGTTCCCCAGCCAGAGCTTGTGATTCCACAAGTCCGCAGCGTTGAGCGAAAGTCCGAGCAATATTATAAAACTGATAATTGATTTCATTTTGACCTCGTTTTGATATTCCACACGTTTATGATCTTATATTCCGGGGTAAAATTCAAGTCAGTAGAAACACCTGATTTCAATGGCACTGCGGGGTAGAGGCAGTGACCTTGCATCATCCGGGATAACGGAGTTTTGCTACAGTTTCTGTGGGGCTAAGACGGGAATCTCACTTGACAACCGGATGACTAAATTCTAATGTTCGCTGCGACACCTTATTATCTTTAATTGTTGTCGTAGTTGACATGGAACACGCGACTTTTGATGAATTTTTGATTTGCGGGAATTACGCATGAATAAAGTTGAACTGCTGGGTCGATGGACCAGAACTAAATCCGAGGAGATCTACGGCATAAAAAGCTGGGGAGGCGGATATTTCAGCATCTCCGATAAGGGGGAAGTTATGGTCGATCCCTTTTTCGGTGATCAACCGGGAGTGCCTGTCAGCTTGATGGACATCATCTCAGGGGTGCGTGAACGCGGACTGGATATGCCGGTGCTGCTACGTTTTGAAAATCTGCTGGATGCCCAGATATCACTGCTCAACGACTCTTTTCGCAAGGCTATGCAGGAGCTGAACTATTGCGGCAGTTACCAGGGAGTCTATCCGATCAAGGTCAATCAGCAGCAGCAGGTAGTCCAGGAGGTCACACGTTTCGGTCAGCGTTATCATCACGGTCTCGAAGTTGGCAGCAAGCCGGAGCTGATAGCCGCTCTCTCCGAGATGAAGGATAAACAGGCTTGTCTCATCTGCAACGGCTACAAGGATGAGGAATTCATTGATCTCGGATTGTATGCGCTTAAAATGGGGTTTCAATGCTTCTTTGTGGTTGAGTTTCCCGGAGAGGTTGATCTGATTCTTGACCGCGCTGAACGGCTGGGGGTTAAACCTAATATCGGTGTGCGCATAAAACTCTCTTCCAAGGCTGGCGGACATTGGACGGAGTCGGGGGGCGACCGCAGTATCTTCGGACTTAATATGACCCAGGTTATCGAAATGGTTGACGCTCTGAAGGAGCGTAAAATGCTTGATTCACTTAAATTAGTACACTATCATCTTGGTTCGCAGGTGCCGAATATCCGCGATATCCGGGCTGCGGTTCAGGAAGCTGCGCGGGTTTATGTTGAACTCGTCAAAGAGGGAGCTCCGATGGGGTGGCTCGATCTCGGCGGCGGTCTGGCTGTGGATTATGACGGATCCAAAACAAATTTTTCGAGCAGTCGCAACTACAGCATCCAGGAGTATTGTGCCGATGTAATCGAAGCCGTAATGACCGTTATGGATAACAGCAGTGTTGATCATCCCGTTGTTATCACCGAATCCGGACGTGCACTGGTGGCATATTATTCCGTTCTGCTTTTCAACGTGCTTGATGTGGCCGAGTTTGAACGATACGAAATACCCGGTCAACTCGATGAATCGGTACCGGAACAGATTCGCAATCTGCACGAGGTGAATTCTCTGCTTACCCAGAAGAATTTACAGGAGTGCTACAACGATGCCCTCTATTATCGCGACAATATCAGAGATATGTTTAACCATGGACATATTTCTCTGCGTGAACGTTCGTTGGCCGAGAAGATATTCTGGAACACAATCCATAAAATTATAGAGTTGAAGGTTCGGTTGAAACGCATTCCTGGTGACTTAGTCGATCTCGAAAATGCCATTGCCGACATCTACTATTGCAACTTCTCCGTTTTTCAGTCAATCCCTGATAGCTGGGCGATAGATCAGTTGTTTCCCGTGATGCCGGTTCACCGTTTGTTGGAGATGCCTGATCATAATGCGATCCTGGCGGATATCACCTGCGACTGCGATGGCAAAATAGACCGCTTTATTGATCCACATGATGTTCGTCGGACTCTGCCGGTGCATGCGCTCAAAGATAATTCTGACTACTATCTGGGTGCCTTTCTAGTGGGAGCCTATCAGGAGACCCTGGGTGATCTGCACAATCTCTTTGGTGACACCAACGTGGTCAGCGTAAGAATAGAAACCGATGGGACCTTCGAGATAACCGGCGAAATCGAAGGAGACAGCGTCGAGGATGTGCTATCCTATGTTGAGTATGACCTCAGAGCCATGCGCAATGAGTTCAGACAGACTGCTGAAGAAGCGGTGCGCAGCGGGTTGATCTCTCCCAGAGAACGCAGAGAGGTGCTCAGTTCGATTGAGGATGGACTTCGCGGCTATACCTATTACGAACGGTAGTCCCGTTTTATCGGATTACTGAATTTAGCTTTGGACGATGAGGATAAACTTATGCTTAAAGAACAGACACCTTTAATCCACGAGGGTATCTTCAGCAGTTATGCCGATGCTGATCTTGTGGTTGTAGGGTATCCTTATGACGGAACGGTTTCCGGCAGGTCTGGAACCCGCATGGGTCCCCAGCATGTTCAAGCCGAACTTGATGCGCTGGAAACATGGAGTCCCTACCAGCAACGTGATCTTGTGGATTTTAAAATCTGCGATCTCGGCAGCATGGCACTCACATACGGCAGTGTCGATCGTGTGGTGGAGGCTGTTAAAGAGGATGCCCTGGATATTATAGCCGACGGCAAACGTATTCTGGGTGTCGGCGGTGAGCATCTGATAACACTGGGGTTGATCCAGGCGGTCGCACAACAGCATCGCAACCTGCAGATTATTCACTTCGACGCCCATGCCGATCTGCGTGACGACTATCTGGGGGCGAAATTGTCGCACGCCACCGTCATGCGTCGCTCGCTGGAGACTCTCGGCTCGGGTGGGCGAATCTGGCAGTTCGGCATCCGTTCCGGCACACGGGATGAGTTTGAGTTTGCTGAACGTTATACCCGAATGCGCTGTTTCGATCTGGATAATATTGAACAGGCAGTGGCTGAAATCGTTGATTCTCCGGTCTATCTGACTATCGATCTGGATGTGCTGGACCCAGCGGTTCTTTCAGGCACCGGTACGCCGGAGCCGGGCGGCGTAACCTTCAAAGAGCTGTTGGATGCTCTTTTGAAACTGCAGGGACTCAGGATAGTAGGTGCCGATATCGTGGAGCTGGCGCCGCTGCTGGATTCCAGCGGGGTGTCAACTGCCGCTGCCTGCAAAGTTTTACGTGAAGTGGCATTGTTAATGGTTTGAGCAGTATCCGATAAATCAGCAGAAAAATAAGGTAGGAGAAATAAATGGGAAAAGCTTTAATAATCGGGGCTGGCGGTGTTGCCGGCGTGGTGATTCACAAATGCTGTCAGAATCCGGAGGTGTTCAGTGAGATCATGATTGCCAGTCGTACCAAATCGAAGTGCGACGCTTTCAAGGAGAAGCTGGACGGAGATGCGACTGTAATTCATACAGCTCAGGTGGATGCCGACAACTGTGCGGAGCTGATCGAGTTGATCAATGAGTTTAAACCGGAAATCGTGATCAATGTGGCCTTGCCCTATCAGGATCTGACCATTATGGATGCCTGTCTGGCCACCGGTACGCATTATCTCGACACCGCCAACTATGAACCGCCGGACAATCCCAAATTCGAGTATAAATGGCAGTGGGCATATCGGGAAAAATTTGAGCAGGCCGGATTGTGCGCCATCCTCGGTTGCGGTTTTGATCCAGGCGTTACCGGTGTGTTCTGCGCATACGCTCAAAAACATTATTTCGATGAGATTCACACCGTCGATATCCTGGATGCCAATGGCGGTGATCACGGTTATCCCTTTGCAACAAATTTCAATCCGGAGATCAACATCCGTGAAATCACTGCCAACGGACGCTTCTGGCGCGATGGTCAATGGATTGAAACCAAACCGCTTGAAATAAAACGCGTTTTTGATTTTGACGGTATCGGGTCGAAAGAGGCCTATCTGCTCTATCACGAGGAGTTGGAATCGCTGGCAAAGAATATACGCGGTTTGGAACAGATTCGCTTTTTCATGACCTTCTCACAGAATTACATCAATCACCTGACTGTTCTGCAGAATGTCGGCATGACCAGTATTGAACCGATAGATTTTGAAGGTAAAAAGATTCAACCTTTGCAGTTCCTCAAGGCGGTGCTGCCTGATCCGGCTAGTCTTGGTCCGCGTACCCGGGGCAAAACCAACATCGGCTGTATCTGTCGCGGTGTTAAGGACGGTAAGCCGGCAGCATATTATGTATATAATATCTGCGATCATCAGGAGTGTTATCGTGAGGTCGGTTCGCAGGCGATTTCTTACACAACCGGAGTGCCTGCGATGATCGGTGCAAAGCTGCTGTTGCAGGGAGTCTGGAAAAAGGCGGGTGTTTACAATGTGGAAGAGTTTGATCCTGATCCTTTCATGCAGGAACTTAACGGACAGGGGTTGCCCTGGCAGGAGAATTTCAATCCGGCTTCTGTTGAGTAAAACCCCGCAGAGAAGAGAGAATTTGAAACCACGAAAAACACGAATTTTCACGAAAAGAGAGAGCTGCCGCCGGAAACACCGTCAATAAGGTCAGCAAAAATCCGCTAAATATGCCTAAATCAGAAATAGATATTTTACTTTCAGTCAAGACGCCCGCTTATGTGGTTGACAAACGGTTGCTCCGAAAAAATCTCGAACTGCTCGATTCCGTGCAGCAACGCACTGGTTGTAAAATCCTGCTGGCACTCAAGGGTTTTTCGATGCACGCCTTGTTTCCGATTATCGGCGAGTATCTGGCTGGCATCACCGCCAGTTCACTTTTTGAAGCACGGCTGGGATATGAGAAGATGGGCAAAGAGGTGCATATCTACGCACCCGCGTTTCGCGACGATGAGTTTGATGAGATTCTGAAATGCTGCAATCATATTGTTTTCAATTCAGCGGCTCAGTATCAACGTTTCAGAGGCCGGGTGGATGAGTTTAATCGTCAACATAAACGCAGCGTTCAGTGCGGGTTGCGGCTCAACCCGCAGTACTCGGAACAACGCGTTGCAATATACGATCCTTGTGCGTCCTGCTCCCGACTGGGGGCGGTCGCTTCGTCGATCACTCCGGATGATCTTGAAGGCCTCAGCGGTCTGCATTTCCACACGATGTGCGAACAGAATTCAGATACACTGGAGCGCACACTTGTCAGAGTGGAAGAGCGGTTCAGTCAATATTTCGAGGGGATAAAATGGATCAATTTCGGTGGCGGGCATCATATAACGCGGGCTGATTATGATGTTGAGCGTTTAATCAGAATTATCATAGGTTTCCGTAAGAAATACCGATTGGATGTGTATCTTGAGCCGGGGGAGGCGATTGCGCTTAATGCAGGATTTTTGGTGACATCGGTGCTGGATATTGTGGATAACGGAATGCAGTTGGCTCTGGTTGACACCTCGGCTGCCTGTCACATGCCCGATGTGCTTGAGATGCCCTACCGTCCGCAGATTATCGGTGCCGGAGAGCCCGATGAAAAACGGTTCACCTATCGTCTGGGCGGCATGACCTGTCTGGCTGGCGATGTGATCGGCGACTACTCTTTTGATAGACCGCTGATACCGGGTGACAAGCTGATTTTCACCGATATGGCGCACTACACCATGGTTAAGAACAACATGTTCAACGGTGTGAATCTGCCGGCGATCGCCGTAATGGATGACAACGGGATTGAGATGATCCGTGAGTTTGATTTTCAGGATTACGCCGCGCGTCTCTCCTGAACCGCAGTGTCGGTTAAGGATTCAGGAGTTGGGGGGGGAGTGAAGATTGAAGAGTGAAGCAACTAGATTCGTGCTGAGCACGAACGGCATAGGGCAGAGGGCAAAGGGTATAGGGAAGAAAATCCCCAGTGACTCGGTATCGGTAGCGATTTTGTGGGAGAGGTAACTTAAAACAGAGCCACTGAGACCCTAGCGCAGCATAGCCGCCTGTCTGCGTGCTACGCACAGGCAGGCAACCAAATTCTTTTTTAGACAGGATTGGCGCTCTCCCGCGATGCGCATACGCGTCAACCTAAATGGCTGAACCCGCCATACTTGTTGATTTGTGCGGAGCAGGAGGCGAGTCGCTATGCGGCTCGTCATGAAATAGATCATCTTTACCTGGTGAATGCAGCTTTTTTTATCGAGCCGCATAGCGACTCGATTCCTTTTGCTTCTCGGTAATCTCCTCAAATTGCATGATTTTCCCTTAGATTGATGCGTATGCGCGTCAACTAAAATTATAGCGACTAATATAAGCGGCAAAGTCGCTGAAGAGCTATAGAAGTTATGCTGGTTGATTTTGTGCAATTGTTGCAGAATGCGCTCAGTTATCGAATTGATATGATGGTGCAAGGAGGCGGCAGATCACCGATGACAGCTTCCATTTTTATGTCATCAATTCGCAGAGTTGTTGCCGGTGAAGCAAAGTCCCATGCATAAAATCTGATCTGCATAGCTTGTGTGTTCAGAGGAATCAGATTTTCTTTAACGCCGTCGCTCACAACATAGCTCGGGAAGCTGTCAGCGACAACCGTGACGATTGCTTTCGGTTTTGTGAAATCATAGGCTCCCAGAGAGATCCACTGACCGCCGTTTTTGCTCTGATCGATCAAAACCTCTGTTGCGCCTGCCGCATGTTTAATCCGATACGGAACTGCGTTATAGCGGTTTCCTTGTGTGTTCCACCAGGCCGAGACCTCGTATTTCCCGGAGGTTGGGATTGGATATCAGCACATATTTGCCGTTGCTGATGCGCATGCCGAATATCTTGGATGTGGCATCAGGAAAGTCAGTCTGTACGGGAGTGGACCAGGTGCGTCCGTTGTCGGTGGAGAACGCACGGTAAAGATAGCCGCCACGACGGTTGTCGCGGAACAGAGCAACCAGCGATTTTCCGTCAGGCAAAGTCCACCACAGCGGTTCCTCAGCTAACAGGGCACTGTTTTTGATGGTGACGGGAAATGACTGCCATTCATTCAGTGCTTTGAGCCCACCCACCAGAAACTCCACACCACTTTTTTTGTAATCAAATTTACGGCGGGACATCGCCCACTCACCGGATGGCATTTTCTGCGGCGGAAAGTTATTGATGGCATTTTGAGGTTTGACTTCCATATTAGAACTGCGTAAAAATATATCAAAATCGCTCATAGGTGAACTTATGTATGAATCATGTGTTTATATTGGTGGTGGCCGAATTCGCTTTCAAAAGCGGCAGATCATGAAAAAAAGAGCAATTAAATATTATCGGATTTTATTTATGGAGTCCGGGCAGGGGGATTTTATCGTCAACAAAATGCCTTTATCAATCACTGCCGGCAATGTTTATTTGCTGGCGCCGGGCATACGCGAGGCCCGATATTCAGGGAAAACACCGGTAGTTTATGATTACATTGAGTTTGATTTACCGCGGAAGTTGATTGATGAGCCTTTTCTTATATGCGGAATACAAGAGCCGTTTCGCGATGCACTGATTCAGTTAATTCGTTGCACTGCGCAGGACACCGGCGCGTTGCGACATCAACTGCTGAGTGCCTCGATTGGATTGGCCCTGCATGATTCGGCAGTAAACACTGGTTCCGATCTGCGGCTGCGTCGTGTTCTTAATTTTATTGAAAAGCATCCCGACCAGCCTGTCAAAATTGGTGCACTGGTTGCGCTTGCCGGAGTTTCAGAGGCACATTTGCGTCGTATCTTTCATGCTGAACTGGGTATCAGTCCCAAGCAGTATCTTGTTCAAGCTCGCATGGAGTATGCCTGCCGACTGTTGGTTGCAGAGGGTTTGCGTGTTGGTGAAGTGGCGGATCTGCTGGGTTTTGCTTCGCCCTTCCAATTCTCTGCCCAATTCCGCAGGTTTTATGGAGTTGCACCGAGTCGTTATACTAACGATCAGTAATGTCTTGAGAATGCTAGCTTCAGACTCGGTAGAACGCAGGCTAATCGTTTATTTTGATTATTCACAGTAATATCTCCTTAATTCGTGCGGGACAATAATGACATAGCGAATGGCGCAGAAAAAATAAATATACATGCCTATAATACTATTGTGTTGAAGCAAATAGGTTGCTACAATGCGCTGCGATAAGGAGATGTTCTTATCTGTTTATAAAGTGGTAGGTTTTGTTTCAAGGTGCCGGAAGATGCGTGCGAGAAACTTTATTATTGATATGTTGCGGAGATTGCGTCGCGATGAAAGTGGCGACGTGTTGCTGGAATATGTGCTTGTCACGGTTGTGATTGTTCTGCCACTGGTGGGGGCATCTACCTATCTTTTTGATCCTGACGGTACGACCTTTGATGTCGAGGGTGCGTTGGACGGTGAAAATTTCGGTCTGCTGGGTGAAATGTTTGTTGATTTTTACAGGATGGTTATGAGCGGCTTGTCCCTGCCCCTGCCGTAATAACCCTAACTTACAAAAGGCAGGATTGGTTGGAGTGCCGACGGCACTCGGGAGGTAGTTATGAGAAGTTGGAACAGAGCAAAAACCAGAAAAATGCTGTGTCGTCTGATGGGAAACAAAAACGGCGGCGTCATGATGGAGTACGTAATTCTGGCCGTGCTGATTGCTGCGGCGGTGGTTGTCGCTGTTGCCATGTTCGGCAAAACGATAGTCGGCATGTTTGATGTAGCCGGCAAGGGTGCCACTACGCGTCACACCGAGGCCAAAAGCACGCTTGATTCCACGCGTAGTACGCAGGACAGCGATGCGGATGCAGCCAAGCAGTATCATGACAGCATGCATGAGTAGGGCTAAGAGATAACAGCGTTGATCTCAGCCGCATAAGACGCGGTCACGGAGAGTTCAGTTATGAGTGCTGAAAATTTTTTAACCGTGACTGTGGTTATGGGGTGGGCCGGTTATCTGGCGTGGCATGACTGTCGGACGCGGCGGCTACCCAACATCTGGACTCTGGGTGGTGCAGTTGTTGCTCTGATATTTCGTCTGGGATATGGCGGTCTGCCGTTGCTTGTGGATGGTTTCGCGGCGGCGTGTGTGGCCGGAGCCTTTCTGCTAGTGCCGTTTCTGATGCGCGGTGCTGGCGGGGGGGATCTTAAAATGCTCTTTGCCGCTGGCGCGATAGTCGGATGGCATGCGCTTTTTGAGCTCTTGTGGATGACTTCACTGGCGGGAGTTGTGATGGCATTTGTTATGCTGGTTGCCGGTGAGCTGGACCCGATCCGGTTGAAGCATGTGCTGCGTTGCCTGTTTGACTGGCGTTATGATCGCCGGGCCAGCGTTGAGTGTCTGCCGGCCCGGGATGCCGCCCGTTTGAGGGTGCCTTTCAGTGTTCCGATTGCAGTCGGACTGTTGGCGGTGTTGCTCTGATGTTGTTGCAGATTGTCCGGTGGGCAGTGCGGAGAGTGGCAATGTATCGAATTGGCAGAAAAGATGACGGATCGGTGATGCTGGAGTTTGTGCTGGCATTTCCGATTGTGCTTACCCTGATGCTGGGGTGCATGCAGTTTGCACATATCTGGATGGCCAAGCAGGTTGTGCATTATTCGGCATATTGTGCGGCGCGTGCGGTGCTGGTCTGTGAAAAAAGTGAATATCAGCGTGCAGGGCAACAGGCGGCGGAGCAGGTCTGCGCTTGGGTCGACCGCGGTATGCTAGCGGGTGAGCGCGACAAACAGATGCCTGGCTGGGGAGTCATCCCCGGTTCCGGCGGTGTAGGACGCAAAACCAAAGTGACCATCAGCGAAGAGGGCAGATGGAACATCAAAGCCACGGTTCAGAATGACTTCGCTCTGGTTTTTCCGATAGCCGGTCCGATTATCGGCTGGGGTATAAATCCATGGCAGTTTGGTAATGAGTGGCTGGAGCAGCGTGCTGATGCGAGCGGCAACATCGGCATGGCCGATCTGGTGCAGTATCCGCACATCCGTTTCACTGAAAGTGTTGTGCTACCTAAACCGTTTGTAATGCTGCCGCGCAGCGGTCTGCCCGCTCCGGGTTGGTCGGGCTGAAAGTTCCGGTTAAACAACAATGTATAATGCACTTAACAGATGTGTAATAAGGTTTTGGCGAGATGAAAGCGGCGTGGTTCTCGCCGTGACAGCCATTGTTTTTCTGACGCTCTTTATGATGGCTTCTGCGGTTTACTCTGTAGGCGAAACGGTTCGGCAGCGTATAGAACTGCAGAACGCCGCCGATGCCGGAGCCTACTCCGCCGCGATTGTCGAAGCTGACGGTCTCAGCCGCATTGCGGCGATCAACCGTGCGATGTCTTGGACCTATGTGCAGATGTGCCGGATGGAGATGGACTACATTGTGGACAAGTGGCTGATGCTGACGGTGCAGCATTGGGAGATGGACAACCTGCGCATGATGCATTTCAATGTTCCCAGCACCTGCAACAGAGGACTGCCCTGGTATTGTACCGGTAAAGGTGCCAGTATCGGAAACTCCGCCGCGCATAAAAAAATTCTCCTTAACCGCCGTCACCAAACTACCGTTGATGAGATCAAAGCGGTTCGTCAGCAGGCTGCGGGAGAGGGAAAAAGCTATACTGCGCTGGCACCTGAGATCGATAGAGCACGACAGGAAATCGCAAAGATGAACGAGAAGGAACGGGAACTGATTGAAAAATTGCCCGAGCGTGTAAAGCGTTGCGTCAGGGAGGTTTTGAAAAAAAATCTGAAAGATACCTGGAACGACGGTTTCGCCGGTGGCGGAGATATTGCCTTTGTTCTTAAACAGGAGGAGAATCCGCTGGATAACAACTTCCGGGTTCTGGAAAACAGGGATGAGAATGATTTTCTGCGTCACTCCGACTACATACCCGAACAGGGCAACAATGCCGTACAGGTGCTGGAGCGCGGTACCGACGACTGGTATGTGCTGCAGTATGAAAGCGGCGGACCCGGCATTCAGCGTCAGTATAAACGCGGTCATCCGATTCTGATTTCAGAGTGGGAGTGGGCTAGCTCACTCTGGCAGATGATCGAAGGGGTGTGTGCGTTGATCTCTCAGGTTCAGGGCAGTTCACAGGTCAAGGGTGATGACCCGCGAATTTATACCGGCAGATATTATATCTCCGAGAATGCCGAACCCCAGGTAGTGCGCGAGCGTTATTTTGCCAAAGGCGGCTCAAAGGTTGTCGCTGTAGCTCGTCGTCTCAACAATCCATTTCAGTTCATGGCAACCGGCGGTGACCTCGGCATTATGACTCCCTTCACTGTAAAATCCGGTGAGCGTTTCATGTGGTGCGCGTCGGCGGCTGTTGCCGGTTACAACCCCAAGCCGCGCAATGAAGCGGAGGGAGAGTACGAGATCACTTATGAAGACAACAGCGGCGACAAACTCTGGAATTTAAAAACCAGTGACTGGGACGCAGTGCTGCTTTCTCTGCATCGCGCCTGGGCATCGGGAAAAGACCGCAGCTGGAACGGCGAGACCGCCGGACAGATTCTTGAGGCGGTCAGGGGAGAATGGGAACCGCTGTATAGCGGCGGCGGTGCGCCGGGCGATGAGAGCGCACCCGAATTGATGGGCGGCGAAGGCAGCGTTGCCTACGGCGGTGCCGAAGGCTGGGTGGTGCATTAGCGACACTCCGGGTGCGGCGACTATGAGTTGGTGAGTGTAAAAATTAATTGTCTCTTTGGAAAGTGCGGGTTGTAAATGTTCAACGAGATTTATAATTTCAGAGATTGCAGATCGGTTGCACTGCTGACGGCTGGTGTGTTGATCTTTACGGTACTTCTAATTGAAAGAACCGATTTGAATGCCCGGGAGTATAAACGTTTTCGTAAATTTGAAGAGTGGAGTTCCTGAATATTTGTGAATCGAATTATGCAGGTGATAACAATAGATAAAGATTGTTGCCGCTCCGGCTCCATAATGCTGGAGACGGTCATAGCTATTCCGCTGTTCATGATTTTACTGGGCGGCACCTTCTGGATAGGCGAGTTGATGATTGCCCGCCAGAAACTGGTGATCTGTGACCGTTATATCGCATGGAACAAAGGGTTGCGCTATGATGACAGCGGTGAGATTGATGCCGGCACCGTCCACCATCTGTTTTTCATCGAACCGGATGGAACCATTTTAAATAATCAGAGAGTAACCTCATCCAGCGGCACAATCGCACATAATTTCGACTGGAGCCATGCGTCCGAGGGTCAGGCGAAACTCGATATTGAGATGCCGAACTGGACACGTTTTATGTTTAACGCCGCCAATGTGATGTACAACACGGGTGAGCCCGACTATCAGGCCTTCAGCATCCAAGGGCGTGACAAGGCTGATCAGAAGCATCTGGTGGTAATGCGTACCGAAGCTGAAGCGAAATCAGAGTATATACGCAATAAATACGGCGTCAAGGAGTCTGGTGAAGTTGCGTATCAGTGGGAGAAGATTGCCGATGAAAAGTGGCCTTATGAATAGATGGACCGCATTGCTGATCTTTGTGTGCATGTTTATAGCAGGGCGTGGCAGTGGCGCAGCACCCGCCGTCGAGACGGTTCCCCTGCCCTCTCTGGCGCGTATTCAGTGTACGAATACGGGTGAAGACAGCTGGCGTCAGAGTGGGGTGATCAGCGGTAGCGCAGTTCTGGCTGAACGGGAATTTCGTGCCACATTGGCGCATGGCGGCTGGGTTTTAAATAAAAGCATCGAGTTGGGCCGCGGCATTCACAGCAGCGGTTTAAGCACTTGGAGCAGAAACGGAGATAAGCTTTTGCTGATGATCTGGGAGATTCGCGCCGGGATGTGCGGCTTCTCATGGGGCTACTCCTTATGAGGCGCTCTGCGGAGAGAGGGGAGAGGGATTTGCAACCACAAAGAACGCAGAGTTCACAAAGGGAAAAGATTGTGGGAGTTGGAGGGTTCAGGGAGTTGGAGGTTCACTCTTCACTCTTCTTTTTACCCTCGCAATTGCGTCGACTGTGTCGTCGCAATAAACATTTTTTAATTAGAAAGGAAATGAAATTGTATGAAAAACTTTATCCCATTAATATTAGCGGTGCTACTGGGACTCGCTGCCGTTTTGGCGGTCGGACGCTTACTCCAATCTCGTCGCAAGGCCGAAGAGAAGGTCACGACCGTTGTGGCTGCAACGCGTGATATTCAGGCGGGGGAGGTTTTCACAACTGACTCCATTATGGCCAAGAAGATTCCGGTTTCCGCGCGACCGGCTCAGGCACTTTTCTGGGCACGCTCTGAAATGGTGGTAGGACAGAAGGCACTACGCTCAATCTCTGCCGGTGACTATGTACTGCTCGCTGATGTCGGCTTGTCCCGCAGCATGGCGGATATTGTCGGTGAGGGTGAGTGGGCGGTGGCCCTGACTGTACCGGCGGGGGGAATAGCCAGAATTGTACAGCCGGGAGATGAAGTCGCGGTGATTGGCACCTTCTCAATCAAAAGTAAAGTCGAGAGTGCTGACCTTACTGCCGTCGCTCAGGAAATTGACAAGGAGGCAACCATGGTTCTTTTTCCCCGAGTGCGTGTGCTTGATGTCGGATCACTTTCCAGCGGAGGTGAGAGCAACGCCGGTGAGTTGATTCTGGCACTGCCTCCCAGCGAGGCCCAGGTGCTGATTGCAGCGCAGCGTAAAGCTCAGTTGACTCTGGCTCTGCGGCGACCCGGTGATGATGCTGCGATCAACCGGCTGGATACCGGTATGGTTGATGAGGAGACTTTTGACAACTTAATGGAAGGCTTGAAATCCTACTCCATGCCTGAAGTTCCAGGCAGATTGTAGAGAGTGTGTGGGTACGTGGGGATGTGTGTGGGTGTGTGAGGATTTTGGATGAGCGTACAGAACGGCATTTTTCAAAAGGAGGTTGAAATGAATAAATTAAGTGGAACCAGTGCCCGTTGTTTAACGGGCATAATGGCGGCGTTGGTTTTATGCGCCGCTTTGCCGCGCAGTGCTGCCGCCGAGGCGGAGCGCCTAACGGTAAGTGTGGGACAGATGCAGCTGGTCAATGTGCCCTTTGCGGTGCAGAACTATCGGGTCGCCAATCCGCAACTTGTGGCCATTGAACTGCAGGGTGCCCGGCAACTGCGCATCATGGGTGTGGCCTCCGGAACCACCGATCTGCATGTGACGGGAGACGGTAATATGTCCGCACTGTACACTCTGGTGGTTACTGAAAATATTCAGGCGGTGCTGGCTGCTGTCAAGCGCGATCTTGACACGGTTCCAGAGGTTGAGGTGACTATCAATCTTGACCGGATCGTGCTCAAGGGTGAAGTCAACAGTATTGCGCATTGGCAGTATCTCAACAAAGTGGTTGAACTCTACAAACATTCAGTTGCCAATCTGGCCTCTTTCCATCCTACGCCCGAGGTTATGCTGGGTCTCAAGGATTCGCTGGAGAAGGCTGGTTATACCGTTGTCACCGGCGGCGGAAATGTTGACGGAACAACACCGGGCGAGATATCACTCAATTTCTCCGGCAACAATATCTTTGTCAACGGTTCGGTTTACAGTCAGCGTGATGTTGACCGCATCAGACAGGTTATTGATGCTCAGGACTGGCTCAAGGTTGTCGGTAATGCGGTAACGGCCGACGGTGCGGCGGCACAGCCTGCCGTTCAAACCGCATCCGCAGTGGACGCACGCATCAAGGCCCTGTTGAACCTCACAATCATACCAACCATGCTCGAAGTGGATGTTGTTTTTGTCTCTGTTACCGACGTTGAGGAGAAACAGATCGGCGTGAATCTCGCGAAAGCGGGATTGATTACACTGAACTCGGTTTCTGCCGGTTTTCAAGGCAACCTGGATAACAATTCGTCCGGCATGACCGGCAGCTATGCGATCAACAGCGGACTTCAGGGAGCACTCAAATTCTTTGCCGGCAGCGGACCGGGGCGCATTCGCACGGCGGGACACATGACCTTCAGGAATGATGCGCCCGAATGGCGCACCTATCATAGCGGCGGCACATTGAAGGTGCGGGTTGCCACCGATAACGCAACCTCGCTTGAAGATGTTGATTACGGCTTGATCATGCGAATCAAAGGCGGGCTCACTGATTCAAAGAACACCGCGCTGGATGTAAATCTGGAGCTGAGTTACCCTGTGCCGATCGGTGCCGATTACGACCTTAAGCGCAATCATGTTGAAACCACCGTCAACTGTCCCGTAGGCCAGACCCTGGTGTTGGGCGGCATGAAAAATCTGGTGGAACAGACCAGTGAGGAGGGCGTTCCCTTTCTACGTTCGATTCCGGCCATCAGCTGGTTTTTTGCTGAAAAGAACAACCGCAAAGAGGACAATAAAATCCTGATTATGCTGAGTCCTCAGATTGCAGGCGCACCCCGGGCGGCAACCCCGGTTTCGCTGGAAACCGCACCGGCTGAACAGGAGGTTGAAATCGAGAACAAGGAACGCCTGAAGCAGAAACGCGGGAACAAACGCTTTTTCTTCTTCTGATGAAGAGTGAGTTGAAAATATGTCAGACGTGTCCCGCCGAAATCTGGGGTATTCAGGATTTTGTGTTACAGGCTGTCAATGGAACTGCATCCGATGTGGTTTCAGTTTGAACAGGGGAATAATGTGGTATCGATAACAGTAAAGCATAGTGAAGGTGCGCAACCGGAACGGGTTGTTGAACTTGTTCCGGAACAGGAGTGCACTATCGGACGGTCGCCGGCAAATTCAATTGTTTTGAATGATGCCCGTGTCTCGCGGTCGCATCTGGTAATCAGCTCCGAGGGTGAGAGTTTTTTTTCGGCAGACAGGGGGAGTAAGTTCGGCACTATGCTTAATGGTTCTGTTATGAATGGGAAAAAGGTTCTTTCAAATGGAGATACACTCTCTCTCGGCTGTTATAACCTTGTTTTCAGTACAGGCGAAACCGCTGGCGATAACAGAACCTCTCCGGCACAGCTCCGTTCCGGTGCTTCTTCAGCCAACGAGACGGATGAGATTGGACAGGATCCGGTGCTTGCCACAATGGCATTGCTCTACACCAATGAACTGATGGCTTTGAAGAAACGGATTCATGAGAAGGTTTTGCTGAAACTCAATCTGCCGGAGATTGCCACCAAGCAGCTGCAGGACGGCGAGTTGGTTGATCGACTCGAAAGTGCTCTGGATCAGGTGTTGCGCGAGGTACGGCATGAACTGCCGCTGGAACTTGATGGAGTGTTGTTTCGACAGGCACTGCTTGATGAACTGACCGGTTACGGTCCGATCACCCCGATGCTGCGTGATGATACGGTTGATGAGGTTATGGTCAACGGCCCGGATCGGATTTTTGTGGAGCGTGCCGGACGATTGTACGAGACCGGCGCCCGTTTCTTCAATGACCGCCATCTGATCACAATCATCCAGCGCATTGTCGAACCGCTTGGCCGTCACGTCGATGAAGCCAGCCCGATGGTGGATGCACGTCTGCCCGACGGTTCCCGAGTTAACGCCGTTATCCCGCCTCTGGCACTGGATGGCTCATCCGTGACGATCCGCAAATTCTCCAAGCGCAAACTGACTACCGATGATCTAATCCGTTTCGGCAGCATGACAGAAGATATCGCCCTGTTTCTGGAGGAAGCGGTCAGAGCGCGTCAGAACATTGTAGTTTCAGGCGGAACCGGCTCGGGCAAGACAACTCTGCTCAATGTGCTCTCGCAGTTTATTCCTCACAGTGAGCGGCTGGTCACTATCGAAGATTCAGCTGAACTGAAACTCAGCCATCGCAATATCGTGCGCATGGAAGCGCGTCCGGCCAACATCGAGGGGCGCGGACGTATCGCGATCCGTGATCTGGTTATCAACGCGTTGCGTATGCGTCCCGACCGAATTGTCGTGGGTGAGTGCCGCGGCCCTGAGGCGCTTGATATGTTGCAGGCAATGAACACCGGACATGACGGCTCACTCACAACTGTGCATGCCAATACGGCACGTGATGCCCTGTCGCGCCTTGAAAATATGGTGATGATGGCTGGTTTTGAACTGCCCTCCGCTGCGATACGCGAGCAGATATCATCGGCAGTCAATCTGGTTGTTCAGCAGAACCGTCTGCCGGACGGCAGTCGTAAGATTGTGCAGATATCGGAAATTACCGGTCGTGAAGGCGCAACCATTCTGATGCAGGATATCTTTGTTTTTGAACAGACCGGATTCAGTGAGACCGGCAGGGTCGAGGGTCGTCTGGTGGCGACCGGCAACATTCCGTCATTTATTGAAACGCTGAAAATCAAAGGCGATCTGCGCCTTGAGATCGGTGTGTTTGTGCCGAAGGCTTAAGCGGAAACTTATAGTGACAAGCTGTGTTTACGGAGATTAAATATGCTGAATGATCTGATGGTGCTTTTACTGGTATTTGCCGCAGTCACCTGGGGTGTCTGGATTGTGGCACCAATGCTGGCGCAGATCGGGCTGGAGCGTTCGGACAGTCAATATGTGCGGGTCGATGCCACCGCCCAGCTTGCGCCGATTTACCGCTTTACCACTCCGCAGCGACTGGCGCAAGCCTGCTGGTGGTCGGCTTTACTGGGGTCAGGTCTGTTGTTGGCAGTTCTGATAGCTTTTAATGTGCTCAGTGTTTATATCATCTCATTTTGCTGTTTTCTGAGTGGTCTGCTGAGTTTTCATATTCCTAAGTGGTGGCTGAAACGTCGCATCCGTAAACGTCAGGCTGCCTTTGACGCACGTTTAACCGATTTAACGCTCGGTCTTGCCAATGGTTTGCGCTCCGGCGCCGCTCTGCCGCAAAGTCTTGAAATTGTATCACGGGATATCGGCGGCCCTATGACCGAAGAGATGTCGCTGGTGCTGCATGAATATCGGCTAGGTATTGATTTGCCCGAGAGTCTGGAACGTCTGACCAGGCGGATGCCCGGTGAAGACTTAGCACTGCTGGTTACGGCGATCCGTCTGACGATGCAATCCGGCGGCTCCCTGGCCGAGGTACTGGACCGGATAACCGATACCATTAGACATCGCGTTGACTTTCAGGATCGACTCGCCACAATGACCGCCCAGGGACGCTTTGAAGCAATCGCGATGGCCTCCGCGCCGCTGGTCGCATTTCTGATCCTTTTTTTGCTCGATCGGCAGCTCATGGAGCCGCTGATCACAACCAGAATCGGCTGGTCGGCTCTCGGTGTGGTTGCGCTGCTTGAAATAACCGGTTTTCTGGTGATCAACAAGATTGTCACGATCAAGGTGTAGGAGTGTTTAAATGGGTGCACAGGTCGCTGTTATTCAAATTATGGTCTTTTTTGCGGTGCTCTCTCTGGTTACCGGATTGAATGCCGTTATCCGGCGCGAGTATGTGACTTTGGATGTCAGGAAACCGTGGATATTCAAGGTGTTTTACGCCGAGATCGAGGTGCTAGGCAAAATGACAGCCACCCGGTTTGAGCAGGCCTTTCCGATGCAGAGCCGCCAGATTGTGCGTGATATCGTTGCCGGTGCCATACCTGTCTCGCTGACTGAGGTGCGCGGGGTTCAGACCTTTGCCGGTATAGTCTGTAGTGCGCTTGCCGCGATTATCACCTTTATTATTACCTTGAACACGCTTTATGCGGTGTGTGCCGGCTTTTTTTTACTGCTGCTCGGCTGGTATTATCCTCTTTCCTGGGTTGCGCGTCTGGCATTTCAACGCAAAGAAGAGATGTCACGCGCTCTTCCTTATGCGATTGATCTTATCACTGTGGCCATGGAGGCAGGTCAGGATTTCGGTGCGGCGGTGCGTAACCTGGTCAATCAGGGACCTTCCGGTGCTTTGCGTGATGAATTCGGCGTTATGCTGCGAGAGACTGAGCTGGGCAAATCGCGCGTTGAAGCGTTGCAGGTTATGTCCGAAAAGATACAACTTGATGAATTCCGCTCTCTGGTAACCGCTGTTGTGCAGAGCAGTGAAATGGGCTCCAGCATATCAGGAACGTTGAAACTGCAGGCGGAAGAGATCCGCCGGCGACGTTACAATAAAGCGGAGCGACAAGCAGCCCGCGCACCTTCATTGATGCTGATTCCGACCGCCCTTTTCATTCTGCCTGCAGTTTTTATCATCATTATAGTTCCAATTGCCATTAAAGCCATGGAGTCAGGCATCTCTGATTACATGAGCAGGGGAGGTTGATTCGTATGCTAAAACTTATTATCACCAATGGTGAGTCGGTCGGGAGAGAGTTTGTGCTCCGTCAGGGCGAAAATTTGATCGGACGCTCACGTTCAACCGATATCCGCCTGAGTTCGATGGATGTTTCCGGACGGCATGCGCGTCTGATGGTCGAAGGCGATTGTCTATATGTTGAGAATCTGAGTCAGTACAACACCTTTGTTGATGGTGAGACCATAACCGAACGCACTCGTCTTCTGCCGGGTCAGTGTTTGAAAACAGGCAAGACGGTTGAATTCAAGTTAAATCTCGTCGATGCGACGGTTGAGACACAAAGTGGTGGCGGCGCGGCAGGAGTATCAGAGCCGCCTGCTGAAGCTGACACCGGCGAAGGTTTAACTGCCGCCGCCGGTGCAACCGGCACTTTCGACAATGATCTGACTATGGATGCCACTGCGGCGGCTTTTGCCGAAGATGAGGAGGGGGCCACCCGTGCGATGCACACCCGCGCCGCCACCCCGGATGAAATCGAACATCTCAAAATCAAAGAGACCCAGCGGATCAGATACCGCATGTTCATGATTATCGGCGGTGTCGCGGTGCTGCTGACTCTGGGGGTAATCTTCCGTCCGCGCACTCAGGCGCCTGAACTCGAATTGCGCTGGCCGGTAAATGAGCAGGACCTCTATCTTAACAGCTTTGAACCAAGCCGCGCCGGCGGCCGGGAAAAGGGGGATTATGACATCAGATATCCGGCCAACGGAACTTTCACTAAAAGTGATTCCCCTGGCGGCTTCACGCTGGCCGGCTTTGTCGGAAGGAATCGTGATGTGCCGATGCGCATTATAGTACAGGAAGAGCTGGATCTGCGCTTCGCTTCTATGAGCAGCGATGAGATCGTCCGTGACTGGATAGATATGATTTCAGCCGGCGGCAAAGCCTGGCGCATCGATAAACCTTCGGCATTGACACTCTTTTTCGGCGATAAAAACGGCGTTCCCTATACCCGCACCAGTTATCTGCGCGATGACGCCGGTGCATCCTGGTTCGGCATAGCCAATATTTTCCGTCACGGACGTCGGCGGATCGTCGTCCGGTCTGAAGCACCGGCTGTCGAACAGACCCGAGTTGAATCGCTGCTGACTTCACGCTTGGTGTATGTGGCCGATGAGTTTCAGTTTTCGTACTGGCCATATGTCAGAATTGGAGAGAGTGTGCCGGTTGAAACTCTGTTGGAACAGGTACGGCGTGACATGGAGCGTATGGCACCGGGCACCTGGATGTCAATCAACAGAATGCTCTGCGGTATACTCAGCCGCGTGGTGCCGGCACAGGATGCTGAATCTGAAAAGGAATCGCTGCGCCTGCTGCGCAAACTGCGCGGAAACGAAGCACTTTGGTTCAATAGCCAACAGCTTGCCTTTGAATCAGCCGTTTTCCGCGGCGATCTAAAACATGCCAAAAAGGTGATGGTCTTCACCAAAGGGGTCTTTTCAGATATGAGCGACCAACGCTACTATACAGTGAGAAAATGGAATGTGGAGCTCTGAAAAAAATGCTGATACGTCTTGAATTTAACGACAGAGTCATTCATCAGATAAAAGCTGCCGACATAACCGGTGAAATTGTAATCGGCCGTTCCTCATCCTGCACCTGGAGTGTGCCCAAGGAGGATAAACTGGCCAGTTCCAGACACCTCGCAATTTCATTGCGCGGCAAACATGTGTATGTAAAAGATCTTCAAAGTACCAACGGCAGCTTCTTCAACGGCAAACGGATTACGGAACGCAACTTGGCTGAAGGTGATAAAATCGGGGTCGGAAATTGCATTCTCTATGCGCTGCCGGATTCCGGCAGCAGTAAAAACCGCTGCTCGGAGTTGCTGGTGCTCTCTGGTAAAGAGCGCAATAAAAAGAAAAAACTGGTTCCGCCGCTCTTCACCATCGGTTCAGATCCGGCTTCGTCGCTTGTATTTCTTGATATGCTGATCTCACGCAATCATGCGCAGATTGCAATCAATGATGATGGCAGCTGCTGGCTCAAGGATCTTAACAGCAAAAACGGCACATCGGTTAACGGGGTTCCACTACGCTCGGAGAAGGAGCGCCTGCTCAAAGACGGTGATAAAATCAGTTTTTCGCAGATGGAGGTTGAGTTTCATGACGGTGCGGTTGCACGCACAACCTCGCATGTCTGGCTGAAACTCGCCATAATTGTGATGACGGCTGTTCTGGCACTGGGAAGTTATAATCTCTATAAGCGGTGGCAACCATCCGCCGCGTTTTACATCGCTGAGTGTCGTAAACTGGCGGCTGAAGAGCAGTTTGACGAAGCCGCCCGGATGCTGCTTAAAGCTGAAAATGCGCATCATGCTCAAGCGCAGCAAGTTGAGATTTTACAGTTACGCCGACTGCTGGAGATATGGCAACGCACATCCCGAATGTGGTATGAGACGCGCGACCTGCTCAAATCGGAGAAGTGGACAGCGGTGTCGAGGAATCTCGGCCAATTGCAGAGTGAAAAATCCGAGGCTTGGGAGTGGAACAAAAAGGCAGGCGCACAAAAAGATCAGGCGCTTTTTTGCAAATCGATGCTGGACGCGCGTTCGCGTTTTCTGGCGATGCTGGCACGTGACAGTGTGCGACTGGATCAGCTGCGTGAGCTCTCCGACGATGCTGCCGCCCTGCTGCAGCAGCAGCCGGCGGATGATTTGCCGGAATATCTTCAGCCATTACACGGTGAACTGGCAGAGGCAAACCTGCAGTTGAATGAGTTGCTGGTGAACGTGCAGAGTGTTGAAGCGGCACTGGACAAGCTTGTGCTGGATCAACCACCCTTTGCAGAAATTGAAGTAGTGCTTGAACAGGCCGGTAAATCCAAAAAACGTGTTGTGAAAAACATGGCTTCTAAAATGGTGCCGGTTGTGGCCGGGCTCGCGGAGAGTGACGCCGTTCTGCGCAAGGTGATTGCCGCAGTGCAGGCGCTGGACACGCAGAGCGTGCGCTCAAGCGATCTGAATCTCCCCTCCGCAGATGTCTGTGCGCTAGATCCGCGGGCGTCCACCGCCCGGCAGTCGCTTGAGAAAAAACATACAGAGATTCGTCTTCAGGGTTCTCAGGCACTGCTTTTCTTCCAAGCCGTCGATGAGATTATCGGGCGTGCCGGTACAGATATTCCCCATCTGGCTGAATTTAGAAGCAAAGATGTGATGCACAATGTGCTGGCCTGTGACTCTCTTGAGCGTCCTTTGCCGCGCCGCAGCCGCAAACAGGCCTCAGGTGATTATGACCGTATGCTCGGGGTGGAGGAGTTCTACGCCTGGATGGATGCCCTGCCTGAACCGCTTGATCCGGCATTCGTTTCCGATATCGCCTTCCGACCACTTCTGACTCAGGCTGGCGAGCTATGGAAAAAGATCGCTCTGTTCATAACTTTCGTCGAACAGCCGGCTAACAACTGGATGGTGTCCGGAGAGTTGCAGAGTCAGTTGGAACGTTGTAAAAGTCTGGTGGCACTGCGTGACGAACTGGTACACGGATTGCTTGAGAAAGCGCGCAGCTCCGCCGGACGCGAGGCCCTGATCGCCGCAGGTACAGCCTGCCGCATGCTCGGTAACAATAATGCAACCACCTTTATGGATAAACCTCTGGCAGAGTGGATTGATGGAGAATTCAGTACGTATCGCCGCGGTCTGATCAAGCTGAATGAAGAGTTTTCTTTGGCATCCCTTGAGCAAAAGGTTACAATACGCGACAAGGTTATGGTTGTGGGTCTGCCGGGTGATCCGATTGTCAGGAGAATGTGGGCCATGCGTGATGCCTCACGCGGAAAATAGTGCAATCTGCGCTGGCAAAGTGATGAAGTTTTGCGCGTGGATAAATTTCAGTTTGAATGTTTTTCAGGAGCTGGCGGATAATATGATTTTAAAAGATAGATTCTTTCTTCCGATTGTTCAGAGTATCAGAGCGGCGGTCGTCAGTTTACTGATTGCCGGCTGCGTTTCAAACAATGTCTTTGACGACGGACGTGACGACGTTGCCAATTATGAGTCGCTGGAGTTGTCAGCCGCTTTGCCGCCCCCGCGCGATATCTCATTAAAAGGAGACGGACTGCGCTGTGTCGAATTGAGATGGACCGCACCGGAGGTAAAGGTTTTTCGCTATCGTATTGAACGTTCGCAAAAAAGTGACGGCGACTTTGACTTTGTCGCTAATGTCGATCCTGGACTGGGCGGTTATGTGGATGGTGCCCACCCCGATCATCGTCTCCAGGACAGCACCACATATTATTACCGGCTGGTCTCTGTTGAAACGGCGGAGGGTCCGCGTTCGCAACCCTGTGAGGTGCTGAGCACCACAACCGCCCCGCCGCCGGGAGCGGTAAGAAATCTGCGTGTCCATGCCGCTGGCTCGCGGGAGAACAAGTTGAGTTGGGAATCTGCGTCCGGCGCGGGTTCCCTGACATACCGTATCGAACGATCTGCAGCGGAGACGCCTGACAAATTTGAACGAGTCGGCACCACCCATGCGATGACTTATGTGGATGGCGGAACTCCCTCCGCAACGCTGAAAGACAGTTCCGAATATCTCTACCGGGTGATCACGCTTAATGAAGTCGGCGCAGAAAGCGAAGCATCGGAATCCGTGGATGTCGTCACCTTTCCACCGCCAACAGTTGTTCAGGGATTTGAAGCTCTTTCCGGTGAGGTCCGCTGCGTTCCGCTCAAATGGCGGGCGGCCCCCGAAGATGATGTTGTCGAATATCACATTTTCAGCGCACGCGCTCTCGATGAAGAGTTTGAAAAAATTGCGGTAATCAAAGGAAGAAGCGTCACGGAATTTCTGCACGGCAATTCAAATCCCGGTGAACTTGAAGATGAAGCGACATACTATTATCGGATTTGCGCAGTCAACGATGTCGGCTCCAGCAGCGAACTTACCGAACCGGTCAAGGTCGCCACCCGTCATATACCTCCGGTCGTCAGCGGTGTGACGGTGGAGTCGGGATGTCCGCGCGAGGTGCCGGTCGCTTGGGATGCCTCCGCCGATACCGCAGTCTGCGGTTATGAAGTCTGGCGATCACTTGAGGGTGATGATGAATGGCAACAGATCAGGGTGCTCAACGACCCCAAAGTTGTGAAATATCTGGATCGTGGCGGTGTTTCAGAGAACGACAAGCTTGGGGGGCTGCTTGACGGCACAAACTATGCTTACCGAATTATCGCCTTCAATGCGGGTGGTGTGCGTTCATCAGCATCTGAACCGGTTACGGCCACCACGAAATTCCTGCCAGCAACACCGCAATCTCTTCAGGCGACCGGCGGATTGGCCGGTGTCATAAAACTGCAGTGGGCTGCAAACCCCGAAAGTGACATCAAGGGCTATGCAGTGGAGGTGTCGTCACGTGAGGAACGGGGGTTTAAGGAACTCTGTTATGTGAGGGCTGCAGCGGCTGGTGAGAAGCTGACGACGCATGAGACGGACCTTGAGGTTGAGACCACTCGTTATTACCGTATCAAAGCCCTCGACATCGAAGGACTTGAAAGTCGTTGGAGTGCTGTGGTCGGTGCCACTACCAAGGCATTGCCGCAAACGCCGGCGTCGTTGCAGCTGACCGACGCAGCGGATGCTTTGGTGCTACGCTGGGAAAAACCGCCGCAGAATGATATTGTCAAATACAACGTCTGGTCGCGTCAGTTGCTCGGCTGGAAGCAGATCGGTGAGTCCGACAGATGTGAGTTCACGCTCGATAAAAAATCACTGCAAGAGATTGTTTCTCTGGCGGTCTCGGCTGTCGATCAGGATGGCCTCGAGAGTGCAAAGAGTGAGCCGATTAAACAGAGTATCAGCGTTGAATAGGAGCCTGCAGACACAATGAGTGATTCATTTAAATATCTTGAGGCGGTAACGCGCACCGACATCGGACGTAAACGCAAAAACAATGAGGATTCGCTGATCGCTCTGCCCGAATACGGCGTGTACTGCGTGGCTGACGGCATGGGGGGCGCACAAGACGGAGAGGTTGCCTCGCAGGCTGTGGTGGATGCCCTGGAAGAGCGCTTTGTGGCCGGTTCCGATTCCGCCTACGCGGTTACAGCTGCAGCCTCCTCCAAGATCGTCGCCATGGCACTCAATAAAGCTAGCAGTTGGATTGAACAGCGGTCACAGCAGCGCGGAATTCAGGGATGCGGCAGTACGGCGGTGGTTATGGTTTTCGACAAAGTCATGCCCGGGCGCGCAGTTATCCTGCACGCCGGTGACAGCCGAGCATATCAGTTTCGCAACCGCAAACTTTCACAGATCACCGTCGATCACTCGGTTGCAGCAGAGGCGGGAGTCGCGGATGAGAACGATCTGCCGCCGATGCTGCGGGGCGTCATAACCCGTGCTGTCGGGCTCAAGCCACAGGTCGATACCGATCAGATTTCAGTGGAACTGCTTAGGGATGACATCTACATGCTCTGTTCCGACGGTCTGTCGCGTATGTTAAGCGACAAAAAGGTTGCAGCGATCTTTAAAAAATATGGCGGTGGTGATTTACAGCTTTTGCTGGATCATCTTGTTGACAGTGCGCTTGAGGCTGGTGGTAAGGACAACATTTCGGTAATTTTGATCAGAGTGGTCGGGCCGTTGCCGCAGGGTCCGACTATGCCGGTTTCCGATGAAACCCGCAGACTTGAAACTCTCAAGCTCGGAGTTACAGATGAAGAACTTCAGAGTTCAACGACTGCAGTGACAGGCGGTGAATCCACCGGTGAGCATTCCGCGGAGTCGGGAGAGGATGTTGTGGAGTGCGTGACACCCGGCGGCGGCAGCACTGAAAACGGGAGACGTACGGTGACCGATAACGATCCTGCTGCAATTCCCGACGCAACACGCGGCAGAAAGCGGCTGCCCATAATTCTGTGTGTCGCACTTGCTCTGGCTGTGCTGTTGATTGCGCTCTTTTTTGCAGTAGACTTCTTTCTGCAGTAATTTTTGAATCTGGGTTTTTGGAAATGGATGATATTTCAGCAAAACAAATCGGGGATTATCAGCTGCTGTCAATTATCGGTGATGGTGCACAAGGCAGGGTTTATAAAGCCTGTGCTGTGATGGATTTACCCTGCGGTCTTAAAAAGAACGATGCGGTTGCGCTGAAGGTTGTGAATATAGCGGGTGAAGATGAAACGCTGCGGCAGAAGTTTCAGGCGCAAGCCGACATTCTGCGACGTCTCTCACATGAAAGCATTGTCAAATATATCGACAGTTTCATTTGGCACACTGGTGAGCTGGATGAATGTCAATGTCTTGTGATGGAGTATCTCGAGGGTGAAGATTTGACCGCCCGGGTGCGGAATATGAGCGGCGGTCTGACCTGGCCGCAGGTCGAGGATATTTTTGAAAAGTGTCTCGCTGCGCTGATTCACGCGCGCGAGTGCGGTATTACACATCGTGACATAAAACCTTCGAATATCTATCTGACCAGAGATGGCAAAGTTAAACTGATTGATTTTGATATCGCCCGCCGTGATGACAGCGAACAGTTGAGTACTGCCGGATGGAAGGGCACCTTTGATTACATGGCTCCCGATTTCATTACGCTCGAAGGTTTTCATGGTGATGAAATATCCGACATCTTCAGCCTGGGTGTCTGTTTTTATCAGGCACTGACCGGAGCACTGCCTTATGAACCGCTGGGTTCCAACGCACACATCGGTTATGTGAACCGCTGGCACTCGGGGAACGGCAAGCCCCCATCATTCCGTTTCGGCGTTTTTCGCGTACTGGCTGGCGCAAAGAGTTTTGTCGCCCGGGCACTGGCGGTCAAGCGTGAGGAGCGCTATCATAGTTTCACAGCCATGCTTGAGGATTTTCGCAGAATTCATTATCGGGTTGTGCGTCACAAAGGCAAAGAGGATTACGAATTGATAGCCCTGCTGGGACGCGGCGGTTTCGGTGAGGTTTTCAAGGCCAGATGTGTGAGTGATGGACGATTGGTTGCCGTTAAACACCTCTTTTCCGCTCAGCAATCCGGACGTTTTATCAAAGAGGCAAAAATTCTGCAGCGTTACAATCATGAAAATCTGGTGCAGTATGTCGATTTTATGACGCAGGAAACCAATACCGGAGAGCAGCAGTTTTTTCTGGTTATGGAGCATCTCGAGGGTATGCCCGGCTGGACATTGCGCACCCGCATTAAAAATGAGGGGCGCATTGGCGTGCAGGAGTGCATAAAACTTTTTCATGCATATCTGCAAGCACTGGATTTTCTGCACGGCAATGCCCGTCCTATTATCCACCGCGATATCAAGCCCGGCAATCTTTACGCACCGGTAGGAAGACCTGAAAAGGGTAAAATATTCGATCTGGGGGTGGCGCGCGATGTAAGCGGCACTGTAACGGTGGGAGGAGTGCCGGGAACGCTGGATTACATGGCCCCGGAATTCGCCGACGCCTCGGGCGACCGCGGTTCCCCGCGATCCGACCTTTACGCTCTCGGGTTGTGCCTGTATGAGGCGCTCACCGGTAAAACTGTATATGAACGTCTGCCGAAAGATATCAATTCAGCCTGGAGCGGCTTTCTGACCCGCATGAAAACACCGCCGGCTGTTGATTTTTCTGATCCGGTTTTTACGGATTATCCCCGTCTTGTATTTATTGTGAAACGCATGATCGCAATCAACCCGGCTGAGCGGTTTGCCACCGCCGGAGAGTTGAGTGCTGAGCTTGAGCGGGCACTTCTGCCGCCTGAAGCAGAGGGGTTGAAAGATGACTGTTTTGATGATGTCGAGGTGACCATGGCAACCACCCCGGGCGGAGAGGGGGTAACGCTGGGAACGCGTCCGATGCAGGGCGATATCAACCAATATCTCGAAGACATAGGCATCGCCGGCAGATCAGCAAAAAAATCAAAACGGACTCTGTTCACAGGCAGAGCTGCCGTGCTGGTTCTTGTTGCGTCAGTTGCTGTAACAGCCTTTGTATTTGCGATTGCCGCACTGCGGAGCAAAAAGGAAACGGCAATGCCCTCAGAGATGCCCAGTCTCAGAGAACAACCTGTTCCTAAAACGGAAACGATAGTTAAGCAGCTTGTAAGTGTCGCCGACTATCTCCCGGCCAAAGAGATAGCAGCCCTGGTGCCGGGCGGCATGAAAAGCCGTACCGCAATCAAAAATGGTGAAAAAGCCATGCGGTTGCTTGCCGAACAGGAACAGCTTGAGTGGCAAGATGTGGATAAGAACGACAAAGAAAAATTCATTGCCTCCGAACGTGCGAAACTAAAGGTCGGCATTACCGACAGGATCAAAAACGATGCACTGGAAATTGTTAATCTCAGTGCGGCTGGCAAGAATGCGGAGGAGAATTACAACGCACTGCTGGATCTGAGAAATGAAGCCCCCTTGCTGATTGCCGGTGTAAAAGATCTCTATCAGCAGTGTTGCGAAGACGCCGATCGTGCAATCAAGCGCAAACTGGTGACCGATACGGTCGCATCAATGACAGCCAAAGCTGGCAAAGCCGCCGGAACGGCGGAGTTGGTCGAACTCCTCGCGGGCTTCAGCAAGCTGGAAGCCATGCCTCAGGTGGAAATTCCTGCGGCACAGCGGGGTGCCTTTAAAACGGTGGCGAAAGAGCGCTCTCTAACTCTGGCAACACAACTTTTCGAAGCGTTCAAAATAGCTGTCAACGCCTTTCAACTGGAGAAATCCGAAGCGTTGCGCAAGGAATTTGAGCTACTTCACGCGGCGGTCAACAACGACTACGGCAAGGCGGAATTCGATGAACTTGCACCGCAATTTGATGCCTTTGTAAAAGATGCGCAACAGCGTAAAACGGCAGCTGCGGTGCCGCCGGTTGAAAAAAAACAAGAACCCGCCACCGTTGAGAGGATTGATGCTGTTGTCAAACCGGATAAAGAGGAAACTGTACCAGCAGCGACACCTATCGTAAAAATTCAAGATAAGCCGCCGAAGATCGACAAGGCTGCTGACAAAGGGAAGAGTTATCTGGAGATAACCGTCTCGCCGGACAAAGCCACGGTGCAGATCAACGGCGAAGATTTCACTGTCGGCAGAGTTGAAGTTGAACCCGGAACAAACCATCGGGTAGATATCTCCTGCCCGGGTTATCAGTCGGTGCGGCAGTTTTACCGTGTCGAGAAGGGTAAAACCCGCAAGGTTGATATCCTGCTGCAAAAGGGGAAATCACGCTCGCTGTTCGGCTTTTAAAAGGATATCTAACATGCATGATACCAACGATTATCTGAGTTTATTTTTTGAGCCCATCCGTGAGTATCTTGAAGATGACACGGTTTCGGAAATTCTGATCAACGGAGCCGCTCAGATTTATATCGAACGCAAAGGGCGCCTTGAATTAACCCCGCAGAGGTTCATCAGCGAACCCGCGCTGAAAGCGGCGGCGGTCAATGTCGCCAAAAGTGTCGGTCGGCTTCTGAATGAAGAGAACCCGCGTCTGGATGCGCGTCTGCCTGATGGCTCACGTGTGCACGCAGTCATCCCGCCGCTTGCGCGTAACGGCACTGTTATTGCTATTCGCAAATTCACCAAAGAACGGCTTACAATCGAGCAGCTGATCACCTTCGGCAGTATCACGCCGGAGGGTGCGCGCTTAATCGACACCTGTGTCAAGCTACACAGAAATATGATTGTTTCAGGCGCAACCTCATCCGGGAAAACATCGGTTCTGAATGTACTCAGTGCTTATATTCCTGATAACGAGAGAATTCTGGTAATCGAGGACTCCAGTGAGTTGCAGCTTCAGCAGAATCATATCGTCGGCTTTGAAACCCGCAAACCGGATAAGAACGGCAATGGCGAGGTCACTATTCGTGATCTGATTCATTCATCATTGCGTTTGCGTCCTGATCGTCTGGTGATCGGGGAGATCCGCGGCGGTGAAGCACTGGATCTGCTGCAGGCTCTCAACACCGGACATGCTGGAAGTATGTCCACAATTCATGCCAATAATCCACATGACTGCCTTTTCCGTATCGAGACCTGCGCACTTTTAAGCGGCATTGATATTCCTCTCAGCGCGTTACGTGCCCAGGTGGCTTCCGCCATCGATGTGGTGGTGCATACCGCACGCCTGACCGACGGTTCACGTAAAATCGTGGCGATTTCAGAGGTGTTGGGACTGAAAGACGGTGAATATCAGTTGAACGATCTGTACGCTTTCAAGATCAAGGGCATATCGCCGGCGGGAATGATCACCGGCAACTTCGCGGGATGCGGCAAACATCCCTCTTTCCTGGAGGAAGCCGGACTGATGGGCATCACGCTTGATCCGGAGATTTTCGAGGCAGGATAACAGGAACGACTTTTAACAAATCATCGATTTGCGCCGCAAGGAGCATATTTGATCGTTTGAATTTTACGACAGAAACTAAAATTATAGCGACTAAACTCGGCATTGTATCTGGATTACGAACACCTGAAAAGGATGGAATGGGAATGAAAATTTTTTTTGTCGCACTGAGTGGTGCTCTGTTTTTTACGACAGCTTCAAATCTGAAAGCTGAACGTTTTGAAGTTGGCTCGAAAAAACCGTACAAGACGATATCATCGGCGTTGGAATGCATGCGTGATGGTGATCTAGTTGTGGTGAGTGAGGGAATCTATCGGGAGTCAATCGAGATTAAAAACAACAATATCAAGCTGGTGGGTGAAGGTCATGTGATCATAAGTGGCTGTGATATTGTGAACGGATTGCAACCTTGTGAAGTGAACGGCGTGCCGGCACTCAAGGGGGTCACGGAATCACCCGTTTACGACCTGTTCTGCGGCGGGCGATATCTTATGCCGGCGCGCTTTCCGGATAAAACTGCTCCTATGACCTCTAATGAAGACTGGACTGAAAGTTTTATCGGTCCTCAGGGCAATATCAATGTTCCGGCGTTACAACATACCCGCGGCAAACTCTCTGATGGCTATTATGTGGGCATGCACGGCAGTGCCAGGGCTCGTCACGGTAAACTTTCCAGCTGGTATTCGATTACCTTGCCTATAACCAATGTTACTGATACCGGGTATATCTGCGTTGATGCGAACAACGCCTCATCCGGTTTCCTGGGACAATTCGGACTTGGTAAAGGACTCGGTTACATCATCGGAACCAAAGCCGTTCTCGATGCTCCCGGGGAATGGTATTCGGATGGCAGAAATCTGTATATTATTCCAACTGATGGCTCAGACAACAGTTGTGAATGCCGTACCCGCCTTTATGGAGCACTTGTCAGTGGAAGCAATGTGCATCTTGAAAACATCTGTTTCAAAGCCGCAACGGCACATATCAGTGGAGATCATGTCAGTTTACGAAAATGTGCCTTTGAATATATCTCTCCATTTCAGCACAACGCTAACAATAATCCGCAAAATAAACGCGGTCAGAGTCTGGTCAGCGGCTGGGGAGACCCTGAAAACGGCACAGCTGGTGTTTATGTGACAGGAGATCATTTTACTGCGGAAAACTCTCGTTTCTCTAAAAGCTGGTGGTGCGGAATGACGGTTCGTGGCAGCAATGCCCGGATTGAGAATTGTGTCGTTGAGGATATGAACTGGATTGCCAAACGCTGCGCCGGAATTTTTTCGTGGGGCGATAGCAACATTGTCAGGCACTGTACGCTGAGGAATCTGGGAGGCGCTGGAATCGAGGGCGGCAACGCCGGCTGGATAAAGCAGTATGCTAAAAACAATATATGGGAATATAACTATCTTGAAAATGTCTGCCGGATGATTGTGGACCAGGGGTTCTTCTATGTGAATCATCAGGCCGGAGATAATCCCAAAGCCAACTCTGTCTGGCGATACAATGTCGGCAAAGGTTCACGCGGCCCGCTTAAAGGCGAATGGACAAATACAACTGTTGGCTACTATGTGGATAATTCATCTTCGGGGTATCACATTCATAATAATATCGCCGTTGATGCCAATGAGGCTATTCGCTATAACGATACGCAGGATGGTCTCAAAGCGGGCAAAGATATCCTGTACCATAACAACACCTTTTATAACTGCGATGAGCTTGGCTTCGGGTGCTGGTCCAGTGGCGGAAAGGCCCAAACTGATGCGGAAGTTATGCTGATCAATAATCTGTCGCTGCCGGAAACAGAACTCGATTTCAATCTGCGTGCCAAGCAGTATAACTGGAAAAATAATCTGCAGAACCAGCCTGATTCAGCCGTGAGAAATCCCGCAAAAATGGATTTCACCCCTGTCGCGGACAACTTGAGAACCGGCGGCATTTCCGTGCTGGGACAGGAGATGAAATATATCGGTGCCGTTGATCCGGAAAAGGGAATGTGGAAGTACGGTGCAGAAGAATCAGAGCTGCCTTGAAAAATGCTTGATTGTCCACCATGAATTTTTCTCTGTCAAAAAAACCGTTGTAATTGTATGCTGATACTTATTTTTTAAATTAAATGGAGGTATTGCATGCGTTGGTGTACATCGTTTCTTGTATTGGTAACCGCATTTTTGTGCGGCTGTTCCCTGCTGAATATCCGGAAAAACGCCGACCTTAAGGCACCGGTTGCCCTGCGGGTTGAAAATATGGCTTCGCCGGTAGGTATTGACGTGCAGAAGCCGCGTCTGAGCTGGAAGCTGGTGGCGGGCAGGGGACGTTTTAATCTTAAACAGCACTCATATCAGATAAAGGTGGCCGATTCTCTCGAAAAGCTCGAAAGTGGAGCAGCATGGAACAGCGGACGCGTGGTTTCGGAAGCGCAATTCAATATACGCTATGACGGCGAGGAGTTACGCAGTTCTCAACGTTATTACTGGAAGGTGCGGGTGTGGAGTACGGCTCAGGCTGAACCGACGGATTGGAGTGAGCCTGTTTGCTGGATGACCGGTATCATGCAACTACATGAATGGCGTGCACAGTGGATTGGCCCGAACAGAATCACCCGTCCCGATTATGATCTGAAGGGAGCCCGCTGGATATGGCACGGCTTCGACCGGACATTGGAAGATTGTGCCGCAGGTAACACTTTCTACTACGCCTCCTTCAAGGCACCCGATGATGTCAGCACACGCAATATGATTATGGCCTTGACCGCCGATGACACCTATGAGGTACACATTAACGGTGAGCTGGCTGCAAAATGCTGGGGCCACCTTAATGACTGGAAATGGATGCGTTTCATCGCTGTCGGGCGTTACCTGAAACCGGGAATAAACACCATTGCGGTGCGGGTTGAGAACAAGGAACGCGGTCCCACCGGAGTGCTGATGGTTATCAGGGACGAGCGTGATGTTCTGCTGCGCAGCGACAGCGCCTGGAAGGTTGCCAGAAATAGCGGCAAAGATTGGTTTAAACCTGAATCCGCCGCAAGAGCCGAATCCGCAACAGTAAAGATTGCAGGCGAGGTTGATTGCGCACCGTGGGGCAAAATCGAACGCCGTTTTGAAACTGCAACTCCGGCTTTCGAGAAGAGCTTTGCGGTTGTCGATAAACCCTTTGAACGGGCGGTGCTGCACATTAGCGGATTGGGTTTCTACGAAGCCTCACTCAACGGTGAAAAGATCGGGCGCAAGGTGCTCGATCCCAACCCCACCAGGTATGACCGGCGGGTGCTCTACTCCAGTTATGACATCTCAGATTCACTGTGCAAGGGGCTGAACGACATTGCAGTGACGCTGGGACACGGCTGGTACGATCTGCGCTCAGTTTCGGTTTGGAATTTTGACAACGCTCCCTGGCGTGATTTTCCGCGTATGATTGCGCAACTTGAAATTTACTATGAAGATGGAACAACTCAGCGTGTCTGTTCCGATTCAAGCTGGCGTCAGATCAGTACACCGCTCGGCTACGACTGTATTCGTGAAGGCGTGGTGGTCGGCAAAAACCATCCAGACGCTCCTGATTTAACCCGGCAGGTTGTGATGGCCGAGGTTGTCAGCGCACCCGAAGGCAGGCTCTCTGCATCCATGCTGCCGCCGACCGTGGTTTCACAACGCTTTAAACCGGCAAATGTCAGAAAACTCGGTGATAAACGCTGGCTGATTGATTTCGGTCAGAACATGGCCGGCTGGGTTGATATCAAAGTTGAAGGACAATCGGAGGGTGATGTTATAACGCTGCTTTACGGTGAGCGTGTCAATGAAGATGGCACCTTGAATAACAAGAGTATCAGCGCGCACTTTCGCTATCCGGCTTCAACCGCACTGGTTAAAGATGGTTATTTTCAGAAGGATCACATTATCTGCGACGGTCGGGATGGTTGGGTCGAATATCCTCATTTCGTCTATCACGGCTTTCAATATGTAGAGATCGAGGGACTCAACAGGCGACCCGACGCGGATAACATAGCGGCCTCGGTTATCCAGACTGATTTTGAGAAGTGCGGCAACTTTCACTGCTCAAATGAACTGCTCAACAAGCTGCAGCGTGCCGCTGTATGGGCCTATATAGGCAATTTCTCCAATGGGTATCCGACAGATTGCCCACATCGTGAAAAGAACGGCTGGACCGGTGATGCCTCGCTGGCAGCTGAAATGGGTATGTATAACTTCGATAACATCGCGGCATACGAAAAATGGATTCAGGATATCATGGACGAACAGCGTCCGGATGGAAACTTCGCCGCGATTATTCCCACCAGCGGATGGGGATATAAATGGGGTAACGGCCCTGCCTGGGACAGCGCTCTGCTTACAATACCTTGGGCATTGTATATATACAAAGGTGATCTTGCCATACTTGAGCACGCCTACGACAGCATGCGTAAATATGTCGATTATATGACCTCGAAATCCAGCGGACATCTTGTCACTCACGGTCTCGGCGACTGGGTGCCGGCAAAATCAAAAGTGCCCGCTGAGGTCACTTCATCCGCTTATTTCTATCTGGACGCACTTATTGTTTCACGCAGCGCGAAGTTGCTCGGCAAAGAGGATGATGCACGTAACTACGCAAATCTGGCGGATCGCATTAAACGGGCATTCAACGCCAGGCATTACAAGGGCGACGGTATCTACTCGATCGGAACGCAGACCGCTCTCTCCTGCGCATTGCACCAGGGTATCGCGGCAGATGATATGATCGGCCCGACGCGTCGCGCTCTGATCAGATTGGTGGAGGAACGCGACAAATGTGTAATGGATTTTGGCATCCTCGGCTCGAAGTATATATTTCGTTCGCTGAGCGACGCCGGGCGCTCGGATATTGCATACCGAATGCTTTGCACTACCGACAAGCCCTCGTTCGGCAGATGGATCACCGAGGAAAACGCCACCACCCTCTGGGAGGACTGGGAGAAAGGGCAATCACGCAATCATATCATGTTCGGAGACTTTTCGGCTTGGATGTATCAATATCTGGGCGGTATCCGCCTGAGTGATGATGTCTGCGCCGTGGCCAGCAGGATTGATCCCGCGAAGATTGCGTTCAAAGAGTTTGTCATTGCTCCTGAACCGGTGGAGGATTTAACCCACGTCCGGGCGCATCATGATTCACCCTACGGAGTTATAGCATCCGAATGGAAGATTGAAGATGGTGAATTCACGCTGAAAGTCTCCATCCCGGTCAATACAACCGCAACCATCTATCTTCCGGTGACACCGGGAACAGATGGTGTTGAAAGCAGTGTGCCGGAGGTGAAATCAGATCGTGCGCGCGCGGCTTTTGCAGTCGGTTCGGGTGATTACGTGTTTTCCATTCCGAATTTCAGGTGATAAGCAGGAGGCGAGTTGCTGTGCGGCTCGCTACAGCGAAGCAACCAGCTTGCGTACAACGGACCGCACAGTAACTTGCTTCTTTTTTTCGTCCACCGCTACGCCGGTGGATATCTTCAGTGTTTTTATCGCAAATCTAAAGTTATTAATGGTGCCTAACCCAGATCCAGAATGGAAAACACTTTCCACATAGAGTCGCGTTATAAACCGACCGGTGATCAGCCCGTGGCGATTGGCAAGATCGTCGACGGACTGCGTGCCGGTCGGGAAAGACTGGTGCTGGAAGGTGTGACCGGCTCAGGTAAGACCTTCACAATGGCCAACGTCATCGCTCAGTGGGGTAAACCCACTCTTGTGCTTTCACATAACAAAACGCTGGCAGCGCAGCTCTTTGCTGAATTGAAAAGTTTTTTCCCCGACAACGCGGTCGAATATTTCATCAGCTACTACGACTATTATCAGCCTGAGGCTTATATTCCCCAGACCGACACCTACATTGAAAAAGATGCCTCTATCAACGAAGAGATTGAGCGCTATCGACTATCCGCCACCAATTCGCTGCTAGGACGTCGCGATGTGATTATTGTCGCCTCGGTCTCTTGTATCTATGGACTGGGTTCTCCGGAAGATTACCGTGAAATGCTGGTCGATCTGCGTGAGGGTGCAGAATTGGAACGTGATGCCGTTCTGACAAAACTGGTCGATATTCAATACACCCGTAACGACTATGAATCTTCGCCCGGGACATTTCGTGTGCGCGGCGACACCGTTGATATTTTTCCTTCCTATGAGCAGAGCGGCTATCGCATATCGTTTTTCGGTGATCAGATCGAAGATATCCGTCGCTTTGAACCGGTGAGCGGTAAAACGGGTCCGCCGCTGCTGCGGGCTGTCATCTCGCCGGCCAAACATTTCGTTATGCCGCAGGAAAAGGTGGTGGTAGCACTCGATGATATTTATGCCGAGCTTGACGAACGTGTTGCGTGGTTTGAACAGCACGGCAAACTGATCGAAGCGCAGAGGATCAAACAACGCACCGAATTTGACATGGAGATGCTCAGAGAACTGGGTTACTGCAGCGGAATAGAAAACTACTCACGCCATCTGGCACGCCGCCGACCCGGTGAGACTCCAGCCTGCCTGCTTGATTACTTCGACGGTGAATTCCTGACGATCATCGATGAATCACATGTGACACTGCCGCAGTTACGCGCCATGTACAACGGCGACCAGGCCCGCAAAGGCACTCTGATCGAGCATGGCTTCCGGCTGCCATCAGCACGGGATAACCGCCCGCTCAATTTTGAAGAATTTATGTGTAAAACCAGCGCAATCATATTTGCCTCCGCCACACCGGCTTTTTATGAGCGCGAAACGAGTGATCTCCTCGCTCAGCAGATCATCAGACCTACCGGACTGCTTGACCCGCCTGTTGAGGTGCGTCCGCTGAAGAATCAGATTGATGATCTGATGGAGCAGATTCAACGCACAGTGGAAACGGGAGGACGGGTTTTGGTTACCACCCTCACCAAGCGCAGTTCGGAAGATTTGACTGCCTATCTGCGGGAAACCGGTGTGCGGGTGGAGTATCTGCACAGCGATATCGACGCAATCGAGCGGGTTGAGATACTGGGACGGCTGCGCTCCGGTGAATTCGACTGTCTGATTGGCATAAATCTGCTGCGTGAAGGACTCGACCTGCCGGAAGTTTCACTGGTGGCGGTGCTGGATGCGGACAAGGAGGGTTTTCTGCGGTCGGCCACAGCTCTGATGCAGACCGCCGGACGGGCCGCCCGTCACGAGAAAGGGCGGGTTGTGCTCTATGCCGACAGGATCACCGCCGCGATACGCGACATGATCGATATCACCTCTGCCCGCAGAACGCGTCAGAAACAATATAATGCCGAATATGGCATTACACCGCGCAGTGTGATTCGCGAGATCAGTGAAACAATGGCTGTTTATCGCGAAGGTAAGCGGGTTGAAAGGTCGATTGTCGCGACAGACGATGAGCACTACGACATACATGAAGCTGTCAACCAGCTGGAGCGTGAGATGCTCGCTGCCGCCGATGCTCTCGAGTTCGAACGCGCCGCAGTTTTGCGTGATGAAATCAAAGAGCTTAAACAAATGATTTAAAAACCTCCAGGCAGAATCACCGGCGTTTCAACTTCGTAGGTCCGGCATGAAACCGGAGCTGCATGAGCACCGCCCAGCGCAGCGCAGCTACTGGTCTGATAAGGTCGTTATTCCAACTTTTGATTTTTTTTTATTTATCTGCTTGACTATCCGGATGCGCCTTTCTACCCTAGTTCCGAAACTGGTAATCTTTGTGTGACGATGTGATCACATAATATTATGAAAAAATGATATAAGGGAACTATCTATGAAAATGAGTACACCGGTAAGTCAACTGTTGTCAAGCAAGGGAACCGAAATTTTTAAGATTACTCCGGATGAGAGTGTATACAATGCGGTTAAGCTGATGGATGAGAAGGCAGTCGGCTCTCTGCTGGTGCTTGACGAGGATGAGCAACTTATCGGAATTTTTTCTGAACGTGATTGTTTTCGTAAAGTGGTGCTGGAGGGGCGTCGTTCGATGGATGTCAAGGTGGATGAGGTGATGACCAAAAAGGTCGTTTACGTTTCGCCGGATAACACAGTCGATGAATGTATGGCCCTTATGACCGAAAAACGGTTCAGGCACCTGCCGGTGATTGATGACAAGGGCTCGATTCTCGGCGTGATTTCCAGCGGGGACCTGGTCAAACATGTTGCCTCGGAAGAAGAGTTCCTTATTCAGAACCTTGAGAAGTACATCCAGGGTTCGCTCTGATATAACTGCGGTTTTTAAGTACTGATTCTCCCGTTCCGGCATCGATTCTGTTTTGATGCTGGACACCAACTCATAAACCTGAAGCATCTTTGTGCTTCTTCAGGAGGTATAAATGTCCATTGATGATTCAAACGCGGGTGCCTGCGCATGTGCATGTTCGGAACCGCCCTCAGAGGCTGAACAGTTCTCTCGGTTGGATGAGGTGATAGCGGAGTATCGCAACAAAGCGGGGGGGTTGATTCCGGCACTTCAGATAGCTCAGTCGCTCTTTGGATATCTACCTGACACAGTAGTCAACCGAATTGCCGAAGGTTTCGGTAAGACCGTCAGTGAGGTGGCAGGTGTCATCTCATTCTACTCCTTTTTCACTCGCAATCCGCGCGGAAAATATCTTATCCGTGTATGTCTCGGAACCGCCTGCTATGTCCGCGGCGGTAAAGAGGTTCTGGATGCTCTCAAAAAGAAACTTTCGATCGATGTGGGCGAAACAACCGAGGACCGTTTGTTTTCGCTTGAAGTGGGCCGCTGTTTCGGAGCCTGCGGCATGGCACCGGTTGTGATGGTCAATGACGAAACCTATCAGAGGGTTAAACCCGCACGTATCAATGAGTTGCTGATGCAGGTTACAGCTGATGACAATGAGTCGGAACAGGGGGATGCACAATGAGCGACAATAAATTGACGAAAATTTGCACGGCATCGGATTTGACAGCTCTGCGGGAAAAACTGCAGGCCGAGACTCAAAACTCCGCACAGCAGCAGAAAAAACAGATTCTGATCTGTTTTGGAGGCAGTTGTCTGGCATCCGGTGCCATGCAGTTCCGTGACGCACTGCGTGACGAACTGGGAAAGGCGGGCCTCTCCGAACAGGTGGCGATTGTGGAAACCGGCTGTATGGGACCATGCGTGGCCGGCCCGGTGGCACTGATCGGCGAAGATCGCACATTTTATCAGGGTCTTAAAGCGGAGGATGCAGCGGAGATCGTTCAATCTCATATCATCGGCGGCAAACGTGTTGAGCGTCTGCTTGCCAGTTCAGTCGACGGCAAGGTGCCGACACCCTGTCAGCAGGACATGGATTTCTTCAAACGCCAGACCCGGATTGTACTGCGTAACTGCGGCTGGATTGATCCGACGCGTATTCATGAGACCATTGAACGTGATGGCTACGCCGCATTGGCGCGGGCGCTCAGTGAACTTTCGCCTGATCAGATTGTAGAAGAGATGGAGCTTTCCGGGTTGCGGGGCCGGGGTGGGGCCGGTTTCCCGACCTTTCTAAAGTGGAAGTTCGCCAAGGATTGTCCCTCGGAGGTACGCTACGTGCTGTGTAATGCGGATGAAGGTGATCCTGGAGCGTATATGGATCGCTCAGTACTGGAGGGAGATCCGCATGCTGTGATCGAGGGTATGGCACTGGCAGCTTACGCCATCGGTGCCCGACAGGGTTATGTGTATGTGCGGGCGGAGTATCCGTTGGCCGTCGAACGTCTGAACATAGCTATCGAACAGGCACGCGCTTGCGGTCTGCTGGGTGAAAAGATTCTTGGCAGTGATTTCTGCTTCGATCTGGAGATTCGTATGGGTTCCGGCGCATTCGTCTGCGGCGAGGAAACCGCGTTGATAGCTTCGATCGAAGGTAAACGCGGTGAGCCGCGTCCGCGTCCGCCATTTCCCGCACACAAGGGTTTATGGGGTAAGCCGACTGTCCTTAACAATGTTGAAACTTATGCCAATGTGCCGGCGATAATTCTCAAGGGCGGCGAATGGTATGCCGAACTGGGCACCGATAAAAGCAAGGGCACCAAGGTTTTCGCACTGGCTGGTGCTGTGAAAAACACCGGCCTGGTGGAGGTGCCGATCGGCACCTCCCTGGGTGAGCTGGTTTATGATATCGGCGGCGGCATCCCGAACGGTAAAAACTATAAGGCAGCGCAGATCGGAGGACCATCGGGAGGGTGCATCCCGCGTGAACATCTCAATGTGCCGCTGGACTATGAGTCGCTGGCTGAACTGGGCGCAATTATCGGTTCAGGTGGTCTGATTGTGATGGATGAGGACACCTGTATGGTGGATGTGGCACGATTTTTCATTGAGTTCGTGCAGGAGGAAAGCTGCGGCAAGTGTGTGCCCTGTCGTGTCGGAACACGTCGGATGCTCGAGATTCTCGACCGAATCTGCACCGGTAAAGGCGAAATAGAGGATATCGACCGGTTGATCGAGCTGGGTGAATTCATTAAAAAGGCTTCGCTGTGCGGACTCGGTCAGACTGCACCTAATCCGGTTCTCTCCACAATTCGCCACTTCCGCAAAGAGTATGAACAACATATCATTGACAAGCATTGCGAAGCAGGGGTATGTCCTGAACTGGTGCGTGCACCCTGCCTGAGTGCCTGCCCATGCGGCGTGGATGTGCCGGGCTTCGTCTCGCTGGTCGGCGACCAACGTTACGAAGAGGCACTCAAGTTGCATCGTGAACGCAATCCCTTCGCCTCGGTCTGCGCACGGGTCTGTTTTCACACCTGCGAGGATAAGTGTCGCCGGGCAAGTCTTGATGCGCCGGTTTCCATCCGTGCAATCAAACGTTTCATGGTGGATCAGGAGGTTACACCGCAGATACCGGAGGTTCATGAAAACGCTGAAAATGCAAGTCGCCGAATCGCCATTGTCGGAGCCGGTCCGGCCGGTTTGTCATGCGCCTATTTTCTGGCGCGGCTGGGTTACAAGCCGGTTGTGTTTGAGAGTGAACCGCGTCCCGGAGGAATGCTGGTACAGGCCATACCGGCCTACCGGCTGCCGCGTGAGGAGCTGGCACGAGAAATCCGCCTGATCGAAGAGCTCGGTGTTGATATCAGAACCAGACAGAGTCTGGGCCGTGATTTCACACTTCAGAGTCTAAAAGAGAGTGGTTTTGAACTTGTTTATCTGGCAGTCGGTGCTCCTCAGGGTGTTGACTTGCAGGTTGAAGGCAATGATGCCGAAGGCGTGACCGAAGCGATGAGCTTCCTGCGTGAGTACAATATCCGCGGTTCGGTGCCGGTGGGACAAAAGGTTGCGGTGATCGGCGGCGGTAACGCGGCGATCGATGCCGCCCGCACCGCGTTGCGACTGGGTGCTGAAGAGGTGACGGTTATTTACCGTCGCACACGTGGTCAAATGCCGGCCTACGCGGAGGAGATTGAAGATGCTCTGCTTGAAGGTGTCAGGTTGCGTACCCTGCTTAATCCTGCGGAATTTGTAATTGAAAACGGCAGGGTGAGCGGAGTGAAATGCCGACCGATGAAGCTGGGTGAGTTCGATCGCTCCGGACGACGCCGAGCACGGGACGATCAGGCCGTTGAGGACGAAATCGTGCAGGCGGACCAGGTTATCATGGCGATAGGCCAGGCACTGGACCGTAATATGGTATGTTCCGGGATCGAAGTGGAGTTCGACGAAAAAGGCTGGGTTAAGGCCGATCCGCGTAACGGAGCAACCTCGATACCTTGGTTGTTCGCCGGAGGTGACGCCGTGACCGGTCCTTCCTCGGTGGCGGAAGCCATCGGAGCCGGTGAAAAAGCGGCGGTGGCAATGGATGCGCAACTGACCGGTAACTGGCACGCTTTCTGGCGTGGTTACCGCGATCGCGGAGTGCACTTCGATCCTGATGCCGACCCGCTCAATTATGCGCGTGAGAAACTGCCGACCATTGCGGTTGCGAAACGACGTCATAATTTCAGTGAGGTGGAACAACCATGGACCGAGGCCGCCGCCATACGGCAGGCCAGAAGATGTTTGCGTTGCGACTATGGCAAACAACCGTGCGAATGTGAATGTGAATAGACTTTAAGCGGAGATTTTAAGATGATTAACTTGGAAATTAACAATCAGCCGTTACAGGTTCCGGAAGGAGCCACAATTCTGGAAGCGGCCCGTCAGATCAATGTGCAGATACCCACTCTTTGCCATATGGAAAACCGCGAGCCGATCGGTGCCTGTCGGGTGTGCGTGGTTGAAGTTGAGGGTGCTAAAACCCTCATGGCCGCCTGTTCAACACCGGCAACCGAGGGCATGGTGATTAAAACACACAGCAGGGCGGCGCGTTCGGCAAGGCGTAATGTGGTGGAATTGCTGCTTTCGGAGCATGACGGCAACTGCCAGACCTGCGAGCGCGGCAGCGACTGCGAACTGCGGAAACTGGCTGAAGAGATGGGTATCGGTGATGTGGTCTATGAAGGTGCCAAGGCCAGAGCGCATTTTGATGATTCAACACCCGCCTTGGTGCGTGACAATGCCAAGTGCATCAAATGCCGCCGATGTGTGACCGTCTGCAACGAGATTCAGGGTGTCGGTGCTCTATTTCCGCAGGATCGCGGTTTTGACACAATTATCGGGCCGGCCTTCGCACTTGATCTCAAAGATGTAGCCTGCGTTCAATGCGGCCAGTGTGCCGCAGTTTGTCCGGTAGGGGCCATAGTCGAAAAAAACAGCATCGATGATGTCTGGAAGGCGATCGAAAATCCCGATTTGCATGTTGTTGTACAGACTGCTCCGGCCATCCGGGCGGCACTGGGTGAGGAATTTGGACTGGAACCGGGCAGCCGGGTGACAGGGCAGATGGTCGCCGCACTGCGCCGTCTCGGCTTCGATGCAATCTTCGACACCAACTTCACCGCCGACCTGACAATCATGGAGGAGGGTAACGAGTTGCTTACCCGTCTGAAGAAGGCTCTGGTGAACAAAGAGGATGTGGCTCTGCCGATGTTCACAAGCTGCTCGCCGGGGTGGATCAACTTTGCCGAGTTCTATTATCCGCAATTCCTGCCCAATATCTCAACCTGTAAATCACCTCAGCAGATGTTCGGCGCGGTAGCTAAGAGTTATTACGCACAGAAAATCGGAGTTGAACCGAAAAACATGGTGGTGGTTTCGGTGATGCCCTGCACCGCAAAGAAATTTGAGTGTCAGCGACCCGAAATGACCGCCAGCGGCGTACAGGATGTCGACTATGTTCTGACTACCCGCGAGTTGGCCCGCATGATCAAGGAGGCCGGGCTCGATTTCAACAGCCTGCCGGATGAACAGATGGATGCACCGCTTGGTCTCTCCAGCGGAGCGGCGGATATTTTCGCCAACACCGGCGGTGTTATGGAAGCCGCGCTGCGTACCGCTTACGAAATTGTCACCGGCAGAGAACTGCCGGTTGATAACCTGCACATTAAACCGGTGGCCGGTCTGGAAGGCATTAAACACGCTTCGCTTAAGGTAACCGATACGCTTGCGGACTGGAAATTTCTTGAGGGGGTTGAGTTAAAAGTGGCGGTCTGCCACGGTCTCGGCAACACACGCAAGCTGCTTGAGTATATAAAACTGCATGGAACGCCCTATCACTTTGTCGAGGTGATGACCTGTCCGGGCGGCTGCATCGGCGGCGGCGGTCAACCGCGCTACACCGATGACTCAGTGCGTCTGAAAAGGATTGCAGGCATCTATGCGGAGGATGAAGGCAAGGAACTGCGTAAATCACATGAAAACCCGGATATACAAAAGCTCTATGCCGAGTTTCTGGGAGTTCCGCTGGGTGATAAAGCGCACCATCTGCTGCATACTCATTACAAGGCCAAACAAAAAACGGTTGAAGACTAACCCAGCGTAGCCGGAACCAAGCGGGGTCGTAGTTAAATATTTGACATTTGTTTTGATATTTTTGAACAATAAGTGCGCCATTC
>JAGYOL010000050.1 GCA_018399555.1 Kiritimatiellia bacterium
TTCTCGGTAATCTCCTCAAATTGCATGATTTACTTTTCTAACAAATTTCTAACATTTTTGGCCCCGGTGTGGTAACATTTTCGATCAAGTTGGATTTAGCCGAGGAATTGCTATGCCGGGGTTATATAAACGCAAAAGAGAAACAAAGGATTGGCTGACGCGTTATGAGGCCAAGTATGTTGTGCCGGAAGCATTGTGCGCAGAAATCCGCACCTTCATAAAGCCTTTCTGCAAAGTTGACTCGCATGCCGCCGGCAACCCGCCGCAATACACCATCACAACGCTTCAGCTCGATACACCGGATTACGCACTGCACCACGCCAAAGAGTTTGAGGCGGTCAACCGGTTCAAACTTAGGGTGCGCACCTATGGCAGCATCGGCTCATCACCAGTCTTCCCCGAAGTGAAGGCAAAGCTGGAAAATACTGTAATCAAGAACCGGGTGGCAATAACTTTTGAACAGTGGTCGCCGCAGTGTGTTTACGCTCTGGAACTGCCGGAATCACTTAATACCGGGCGTCAGATTCATGATTTTCTGCAGTTCCGCCGTCTGGTCTGGGAAACGCAGGCCAGACCGGTTGCCCTGATTCGATATCGGCGGGAATCTTATGTCGGCGAAACAGACCACTACGCACGAGTGACAATGGATCGCAAGCTTGAATATCAGATGACTGATTCATGGGACGATTTCGGTCGCTCCGGTCGCTGGCGCTCAATGGACTCCACCGAAGCACAGGGTTTCGGGCTGTCCTACTCCGGCGTTATTCTCGAACTCAAAACGCTGGCACATGTGCCGATCTGGATTCAGGAGATGGTGGAACGCTTTGAGTTGAAGAAGTGCGGCAACTGTAAATACTCAACCGCAATCTGGCGCGAAGGCGGTTTCCGTGGTTATCCGGATGCAAGCGATTTCGCTGAAGAGGTACTGGGCTCGATTTAGCAATTACATCAATAGAAACGGCAAGAAAAATTGAACGAATATCTGACAGCTTTTTTCGGTGCGCAGGAGGCTCTCACTCCACCGCAGATCGTCGGAGCAATGATCCTTAGTTTTCTGCTTTCCATGGTTTTCGCCGTGGTTTATCAGGCAACCTTCCGCGGCTTCACCTATTCCCGTTCCTATATTCATACCATGGTCATCGGCAGCATGGTCACATGTATGCTGATTATGGCAGTCGGCAGCAATCTGGCCCGCGGTATGGGAATTCTAGGAACTCTGGCGATCATCAGATTCCGCACACCGGTGCGTGACCCTCGCGATGCCATGTTCTTGTTCGCCTGTTTGGGAGTTGGTATCGCCTGCGGATCGCGTATGCCAAGCGTCGCCCTGACCGGCACTGTCCTGATCAACCTCGCAGCTTTTATTCTGCACTGGATACCCTTTGCCTCCCGCCGTGAATACGAAGGCCTGCTGCGTTTCTCCGTTGCCGAGGAAAATCAGGAGGCCCGACAGCAGATTGACGACATCCTGATCAAATACTGCGACTCCTTCTATGCTCTGGGCGTGCGTAAGTCCAACCAGGATCGGGCCGCTGAATACTCCTATCAGCTCCGACTGATTGATCCCAGCTACAAACACGACATCATCAAAGATTTTTCCAGTAATGAACGGTTTCATGATCCGGTGTTGATGATGCAACGTACCACCGTTGAACTTTAACGAGCTTAATAATGACAGCCCAATATAAACGTAAAAAAATACGCTCATCAAATGCGATGCTGGTTAAACGCCTTGCCGGATTCGCTCTGTTTGCTCTTTTAATTCTAATGATCCCGTTTTCCGCAATCTTTCTGATACGCAGCAATAACCCCAACCGCTTTACCGGCATTGTGGAATCGGAAGGTGAAACAATCGGATCAGTCGAACCTTCCCGCATTGTGGCAATCACAGTATCAGCCGGTCAGAGTGTTGAACCGGGGGATGTGCTGGTACGGCTCGAACCCACGGAACGGACAATGGATATTGCAGTCAATGAAGCCAGACTGCTTGATTATGAGCACACTCTTTTACGCTACCGGGAGAATCAGCTGCAGTATCTTCAGACAATTGAAGAAAACATCCGTAAATATTGTCAGTTAATCGCCGAAGCAGCAGTTGAACTGGAACAGGAGAAAATGAACAGGGTACGCGATCAAGCCGAACTTGCCGGTTTGCACAAGGAATTGACACACCTGCAGACACTGATTAAAAAGGGTGTTGTCAGTGAAATTGAACTCGCCGCTATCAGACCGCGCATAACTACTCTGGAACTAACCGCAAAACAGTATGAACCACTGATCGAAGCACTGCAACAACGCCTGGAAAGAGCACAACAAGGCTACGATGAAGTTTCATCACAAAAACAAACCTTCCAGCAGGATCAAACTTACGCCCGCTACGAAGCATCCCTCAAAAAGGCCCGTGAAGCCTACGCGAAGATCACCGCCGGCGAACCGACAGTTCTGCGGGCATCCAGAGCCGGTGTGGTTTCACGCATCCAACACCAAGCCGGTGATGTGGTCGCGGCTGGCGATCCTATTATCCGGATCGCAGCCGGATCGTCGATGCACATCATTGCTATGCTGCCACAGGGCACCCATGAATTGCTCAGTGCCGGTGACCTTCTGAAAGTCACACGTATCACAACACAACCGTTAAATGCCGCCACGCTACTGGCAGAGGTCGAAAACCTGGACCCCGAAGTAATGGATCTGATTGACCCCTTCAATCCCGCACCCCGCATACCACTGCGTGGCCGACGTGTGCGCTTGCGCATCATGACACAGACACATAATCTCGTGCCCGGCGAAACAGTTTATCTGCACTCCGCTGAAAACTTCACCCTGTTCGATGAATTAAAACGCTGTTTCATGCCGCGTTCCGGTCTCAAACAGCAAATTCTCTTCACTCAAAGCCGTTAATGGATATGCTACCTTCAAACTGCCCTGTGCCGAAAAAAACTTTCTTTGTAACGCTGCTTCCAATCTTTACACTCTCTCTTTGCCTGACCTGCGGCTGCATCACAAAGAACAGTATGTCTGTGCCGCCCGCGGATTTCAAACACTACTCCACTGCTCGTGCACCGGACCGAAGTTCCTCCAACACAGCGGCTGAAGCCGACTCCGTTCCACCGCCGGGAGGATTCTCCTGGCACGATCTCGCGCTGTGCGCCAGTCGACGCAGCGAGACAGAACAACTTACCGCGCTGAGAATAGAATGCTCCGATCTGGAGAATCTGACTGAACGCAACTGGCGCGATCCTCAACTCCGCCTAAATTCTGACATGGTTTCTTCAAAAGAGTATGAACGCGACGGAGCCGACTCACACGATGACAGCCATGAACACGGCGCATCTATACGTTTTTATATCAGCAACCCCTTCGTTAACCGCTGGATAAAAAATCTGAAACAACCGAATGCCCGCCTGATTCAGGCCAAAACACATGAACTGACCTATGCAGTTTACTGCGAAACCAAAACCAAATGCATGGAAGCAGCGGTTATTAAAGATGAAATTGATAAGCTCCGTAAAATTTCCGGTCATCGCAAAAAAATGCGGGATCGTTACACCGAGTTGCGGCGCGATGGATACGCCGCACCGGTTAAAATGCTCCGCAATGCTATCCGTCTTGCAAAAACCGACATTGAACTCGAATGTAAACAGCGTGAGTATCGCAACACTCTGCAGATGATCGCCCTGCTGAGCGGCGTTGCCGTCGACAAAATCAAGCTGCTGGATATCACCCGGCAGAAGTTACCCGACCCGCAATCCTTTCAGTTGGCAACGCTGGTCAGCCGGGCAGTCAACCTAAGGGCCGATATCGAATTGGCCCGGGCGTCCATCTCCGTGGCTGAAAACCAATTGAAAGCCGCCCGGGCCGCACAAATCCCCTGGTTTGAATTTGCCGAAGCCGGCTACAGCAGAAGCACATCCGACACCATTGGATATACCTCTCCACGCACAACCCGCTCCGATGAAAATAGTGACGAATGGATGATCCGAACCGCCGTCACACTGCCGGTTTTCAGTTGGCTGGGCAATGAAACTCAACTGCGGCGTGCGGCCCTGCGAGCGGCCAGAGCGCATGAAACCGTAACCGTTGCCGGCATCTACAATGAAATCAGCTCCGCACTTCAAAACTATACCGATGCCTATCATACCCATATGAACGTCCAACAGAGCGTCAGCAAACAAATCGATAAACTGAATCAGAGCATACGTGAAGTTGAGAGCTCAAAGACTGTTGTCGATACCGAAATCATGGAGCTGCAGGAGGAACTCTATGGTCTGAACTCCGAATTGAACACTCTGCTCTATGACTGCCTGGAATCCCTGATTAATCTGGAGTCCGTCACCGGCGGAACTTGCTCCCATAAATTCACCGAAAGTGAGTAGCTCTATGAACAAAGTCGCATCCATGATCGCTTTGACCACCTTTTTCTCGTTGGGCACTCTGCACGCAGATCTGATTATCAACGAAGTCTGCTATGCTAACTCAACACTGGAAGATGAAACCGGTGACAGTTCTTCCGACTGGATTGAGCTCTATAATTCCGGCCCCTATGATCTTAACATTAATAATTACGGGGTTGCGGACGGCAACCCCTATGAAGAAGATAAAGGGGTCCGTCTACCGGATTACACCATTCCCGTTGGCGGCTATCTGCTGATATATGCCAACGGCGATCTGCCGGAGTACACACTCTGGACAAACGCGCCTGATTCGGCTCTCATCCCCGAAAACAGTTTCTGGCGCTACCGACACTCATTCGGCGCACCTGACACCAGCTGGAACAGCACAGCATATCTCGACAACAACTGGAACGAAGGCATCTCCCCTCTCGGCTATAACGCCCAGCTAGCCGACATGGATTGCGCCACACCTATCGGCGACACCTCCGACCCCTCGACCCTCCATACCACCGCCTACTTTCGCAAAAAGTTCACAGTTCTGCAACCGGCCCTCATCACTAATCTGATCATGCGTACAAGATTGAAGGACGGCATGATTGTCTATCTCAACGGAGCTGAGGTCTGTCGGTATAACATGCCGCAGACGGCCATCGACCATACTACACTCGCCAACGCGCCGATGCCCTCTTTCAACTGGAACACTCGCACCCTTGACCATACATTGCTGGTGCGAGGAATAAACACACTGGCAGTTGAAATCCACAAGTTTTCCGCCACCGGCACCGCCCTTCTGCTGGATCTTTCACTCACCGCCCTCGCAGATCAACAGATTCCGATTGTGCACGGCCAATTCGGCCTTAAAAAAGAGGGCGAAAAAGCTCATCTCTTCAATGCATCCCTCGTCCGCATAGACGAATGCGAGGATCCCGGCTATGAAATCGGCGAAAACAAATCCTGGGGCACCGTTACGGACGGAATCACAACCACCTTCCAAATCTACAGCCAACCTACTCCGGGCTATGCAAATACAACCAGACAGAATCAATATCAGGAAATTTTAAGCTCGCAGATACCGACTTTCTCTCACGAATCAGGTGCCTACAACAATGCCCTGAATGTAACCATCTCATCTCTGACTCCCGGCTACCGTATCTTTTATACCCTCGACGGCTCCGACCCGCGTGATTCCGCAACTTTTGTTTACAGCGGCAGTACAATTGACATAGACAATCCTCCGGATGCGACCGGCGGTCCTGCCTGGCAACGAACCAATCCAATTGAAACCGAAAGTAATGTAATCGGTGCCGGATGGCTGCCGCCGATAGGAAACGTTGACCGTACGGTGGTACTCAGAGCTGTTACCGTTTCCCCGGACAACCGCTATTGCTCGCCCGAGAAACAGGCAACCTACTTCATCGGCCCTGAATATCAGAACCGCTCGCTACCCGTTTTTTCACTGATTACAAACCCCGACAATCTTTTTGGATTTACTTCGGGACTCTACCATCCCGGTAAATACTATGCCGACTCCCCCGAAGGGTATGGTTCCAATAAATGGGGCAAACCTTACGCCAATTACCACCAGGAGAACGACGACGAGCAGTGGGAACACGCGATCCACTTTGAACTTTTTGAACCTCAGTTGAACACGGTTTCTTTGACAGCTGATATGGGGTTTGCAATGCACGGAGGCGGTTCTCGTTCAATCCCCCAAAAGTCACTCTACCTTATCGCCCGCAACTCAGTTTACGGTATGGATTATATCAATTACCCCCTCTTCCCCGAACTGCCCGCCATCCAATATAAACGCTTTCTCCTGCGCAACAGCGGAAACGACTGGTATGGCGCCACATCCGCAAATGTCGCAACAATGCTCAAAGACGCTTCATTTCATGCCATCATTTCAAAACTTAACATCCAGTCCATGGCATATCGCCCCGCTCTGGTCTATCTGAACGGAATCTACTGGGGCATTCATAATCAGCGGGAGAGCTTCGATAAACATTATCTCAATTCACGCTACAACCTTGATCCTGACAATATCGATATACTGATGCATGTCGAGGAGGATAACGGCGATGTCAGCATCAGTCGTATCGATGGTGATAAATCATCCGATGAAGAGTATGAAACTTTGCTCGCCTGGATTGACGCAAACCCCCTGTCTCTGCAGATCAATCTGCACCAGTTAACAAACCGAATCGACCTTAGTAATTACACCGACTACGTCATCGCTGAAACCTTTTTCGGCAATACCGACTGGCCCCAGAATAACTGCGACTTCTGGCGGGCTCACTCCAATCAGGTCGATGTGGCCGGCCAATACGGCGACCAACGCTGGCGCTGGATGTTATACGATCTCGACGTAGCCGGAGAAAACGGCGCCGATTGCAACATGTTCAGCTATCTGACTCAGAAAAGCATGCGTGATCTTGATGAAGCAGCTTTTCTTATCAACGAACTCTGGTCGAACATGAGCTATCGCAACGATTTTGTCTACCGCTATACCGACCTGCTCAACTCAACCTTTAAACCGTCACACACCTCCAACACCATTGCCAATGCCGCTGCTCAGATCCAAAATGAAATTGAAACCCACTTCCGACGCTGGGGCCGATCAACCACTCAGGCTCAATGGCAAAGTGCTGTCAACAACTCTCTATGCAACTACCTGCAGGCGCGCCACGTGAACCTCTGGAAACATCTCAACTCACACTTCGCTTTGGGCGGCACCGGAGTGCTTATTCTTAAAAACAATGACCCGTCAGGTAACGGCGGGCACCTTATGGTCAATGGATTGAAAATCAAGGAGCCCACCGAAGGTGTCGCAGACCCCGCTCAATGGGAAGGAACCTACTTTCGCAGTCTGCCCGTCACAGTGCGCGCCATCCCCTCCCCAGGTTACGAATTTGATGGATGGGTGGGAACATCTATCCCCAACACCGAACGTACACTTTTTGTGTCCGACTCTCCAACAACTCTGATCGCCCGCTTCCGCCTTGCCAACACACAACCCTACTCCGCTACAGGTTATCAGGCTTGGCTTCTAAAAAACTACTCCGAACAGCAGATCATCGAAGGCATTGCTACCACACCCGAAGCACCCTCAGGGCAGGCCGGCATGAGTAATTTCACATTGTACGCCTTCGGCATGAATATCAATGACGGACTCAGCAATGCTCAACGTCTCGCGCACGCATCACTTTCAATCAAATCACTGCCTGGAGACGGCCTTTATGTAGGATTCAACCAGCTCAATGACGCATTCGATGATATCAATTACACCCTGAAAGCGACCGACACCCTAACCCCGCCTGTCACCTGGCGTACCGCTGTGACCGAAGAGGACTATCTGTCTGTCTTTATCACAAACATCGTCAACGATTCAACCTGGTTCCTGCAGAAAAAACTCAATCCGCAGAATAAAACAGAACTTTTTCTTAAACTCGACGTTACACCGCAGAACTGAACTTTCAATCGGTTCTCCACTTACTTCCGATGCAATTTCTCAAAGAATTGCTCACAAAAAAAGCACCGGAACTCAAGTTCCGGTGCGTAATATCTTAATTAATTGAGATGGCAATTAAACATCTCTAATATATTAAGTTAAATTCAACTTTTCAAGGCACTGAGGACAAGTATGTTCAAACTCCACCTTAACCCCCAATCCAAGTGCCGCCGCCTTGTCACATAAATCACCGTAACAATCAGCCAAATCACTGACTTCCAGATCAAAAACCCTTCCACACCGTACGCACCTCACATGTAGATGATCATCGGCATTGCCATCAAATCTCTTCACTTCCCCTTCCAACATCAATATCTGTCCCGCTGCACACAGCTGATCAAGATTACGGTAAACCGTTGCAATCCCAATCGTAGGCATCTCCTCTTTAACTATTAAATATAACTCTTCCGCTGTGGGATGTGTCGTTACACACCTCAGCTTTCTCAAAATAATATCCCTGTTTTTACTTCTGTATTTCATATTAAAAATGATAATTGCTTTTAATTGATGCTAGAATATCACTTCTATCTCTCAAATACAACCCAATATTTTCAAATAAAAAATGATTCTGATCGTTTAGGTGAAAACAACCTATCAATTAAAACTGTAGCTTTGATCGTACATTACAGAAATTAATGACTGTCACCATTTAACCTGTAACACCTGTATAAATATATAAGAATTGCTAGTATTAATTGATTAATGCGCCTTTACCAGCGAAGATGTTGTCAAGGATGTGGCTATGTTCCGCATCGCTCCAACCTGTGCTTTCGATGCTGACCCAGCCGTTGTAGCCTGCTCTGTCGATAGCCTGGCGCACACTCTTCCAGTCCACACTGCCCTTGCCGATCGGCACGAACTTACCGTCATTTTTAGCACCTCGTTCGATCAAAAAATCTTTAATATGGAGTTTGGCAATGTTCTTCCCGAATAAATCCAGCCATTTTTCAGCTCTGTCATAACGGGTGTGATTACCTAGATCAAAATACTGCTTAACCCAGAAACTGTCGAAGGTGTTAAGAAAGGCCAAGGCCAATTCGGGTTTGACCCACATGTTATTCCAGACATTTTCAATTGCAATCACAACACCCTCACGCGCTGCAACCGGGATTAACTGATTGATCGATCTGATGCAGTTAACCGTAGCATCGTTATGATCTCTGATATATTGCGCGAAGAGCGCGTTATCACCTTTCACAACACTTTTAATCAATAATGTTTCATGATTGAAATCTATATCAAACTCAGATGGTTTGGGCATTTGCCCGCCGAGACGATGAGGTACCAGAAGCATTGTCGAAGCACCATAAGCGGCACTCAGACGAATAAGATTTTTGACCTCTTCGACCGCTGCGGCACGTTTGATCTGATCTGTTTCTCCAAGCGAGCTCCATCCCGCCATAAAGGAGTGGATTTTCACACCATGCTTCTCCGCAATCAAGCGCCCCTGCCGTGCTTCAGAAAGGGTGACGGTTTTGTCATTCAACTCAACGCCAGGCAGATCGGCAGCCAAAAGCTGTTCGCAGAGCTCATCACTTATTTTTGGTTTGATATGCGCTTTGTACAGCGTGGTTGCAAACTTACCGGGAGGCACTGTATCCGCCTCAAGAATCACTGGGCTGACAATCGCCGTACCGGCCGTTATCGCAACACTTTTCATAAAATTTCGTCGGTTCATCTTCATATCTATGTTCCTGTTTTTTTGAGGTTGATTTGCGACTGAGAAGCAACGCTACAGAGGTCACGCTTTACCAGGCACAGGTGCGACGCCCTCCGGCGGCAGAGGTACGTCTTTGCCGGACTCAAAATCAAGCGCGGTAAAGGAGTTGTTCATGTTGTAATACTCTGAATCCGCATTACTCAGCAGGTCCGACATACGCACTGTCCCGCCGGTATAGGCCGCCAAAACTCCCATCATTGTTGTGGCGGTTGCCATAGCGACCTGTTCACCCTCCTGCACAAAATCACCGCTAACCAGGCCGGAGAGAAAATCAAAGTGCTCCATTATGAGTCCGTTGCTGTCCCGACCCTTGACAGCATCCTCATCATAGACGACTTCTTTTCCGTCAAAACGTTTGATTTTACCTAGCACATCGACAGTTCCCGCCTCGCCTGCCAGTGAGGTGCAACAGCGATCCGAGCAACCGTTAATCTGTCGGGCAATGGCGTGAATATGAAGATCATTGTCATAATTATAATCGACACTAAAACAATCATAGATATTACCGATGATGCGGCGATGACGAGCACCGATACCCATAGCGGTTTTAGGGTAGCGTCCGATAAACCAATTAGCGAGATCCACTTCATGAATTGCCTGCTCGGTGAAGTGGTCGCCGGACATCTCTTTGAACATATACCAGCTGGCGGCCATATAGGAAGCATTGGTATCTTCGGATCGACGTGGATGCATATAGCCACTCTGGTTCATACCTCCGTGGCAACGGTAAACGGTACCGCCGCGAATAGCACCGATGACACCATCACGAATCGGCTTGATCTGGCGCAATGCGCGATTATTGTGTCGATGCACTGTACCGGCCAGGATTGACAGATCGGCCGCCTTGGCGTCAGCAACAACCTTGAGAAAAGCGCGTATTCCGGCTGGATCGGTGGCGATTGGTTTTTCGGCGAAAATATGTTTTCCTGCTTTGACACATGCCTCGGCGTGCAAGGCGCGAAAGATAGGTGGAGCTGCGAGCAAGACGATTTCGGCATCGCTTTCCATTACTTTCCGATAGCCTGAGGCACCGCCGAAGGCGTATTTATCATCACAGCCGTGCTGTTTACAGACCTTTTGCGCTTTATCCACAAAAAAATCGGCGGCAGCAACCAGTACCGCTTTACACCCCATACGTTCTGCCGCCTTTGTTATATCACACACGGCCCCTGAACCACGTCCACCGCAGCCGACCACCGCAAATTTGAAAATTCTCTGATTCTGCCCCATCATAAACTGCGGAGCCGCAACTGCCATTCCGGTAGCGGCCACAAATGAACGTCGTGACAATTTCATTCTATTCCCTTTTTTTGGTTAATGTTCAGATAAATACTATGGACTTGCGAAATATCGACAGGCAACAATCACTCAAACTGGTTAAATGCCAGATCACCGAGAATACCAAGAAGGATTATCATTTTTTACACATCTCTTATTATGTCGCGTAAAAGAGTAAAAGTCAAAAGCAATTTTGTACCTTTGCTTTTTTAGAAAGAAGAGTTGCATTGACTTTTTAACCTGCTTCAATACAATGTTGGGTAATAACTGAGGTTGAAGTTTGTTTTTCGCTACGGCTCCTGCGAGATAGTATAAAAGCAGCGGGGTCTCTTTGTTGTTGTTTAACAGTTAATCATGTGAGGTTGTTATGAGAAAGTTACAAAATGTAAGACAATCGTCTCTTAAAATCACCTTGATCGCAAGTGTAGCTCTAGCCGCAATCTATTCTACGGCTCAGAATCTCTGGAACGGCAGTGTCAGTGGCGATTGGGGCAACGCCGCCAACTGGGACAACTCGTCAACCTTCGGCCCAGGCAAGCAGATTATCTTTCATACGTCCGATGCTACAAATCTGGAGACATACCTCGGCTCATCGGCCAGAGTAATTGGAGGGTTGCTTTTCACCGCCGATGTCGACAGCAATGTGGCAGTGATCACCGCCTCAAGTGCAGCAACCGACGGCAGCAACCGGATTCTGACCTTCGACAACGGGAGTGATCCGGTTTACATCACTGTGGCGGAGGGTGCCGAGGGCAACATCGCAGTCGCCCCCGGCAAAGCGCGTACCACTATCAAGAATGATATGGTCATCACCCACAACGGCACCGGCCTGCTGACCTACCACAATCGCAACTGGTTTGACGATGATGGCGGAAACCGCTTCGTGATCAAAGATGGTCCGGGCACACTGCAGTACGGTGGCGACGGCTGGAGTTTAGGCGGCGGTGTAATCATTCGCGATGGGCGAGTCAAGGTTATACTCAACGGTGTATTCGGTACGGGCACTCTGACTATGAGCGGTGGCGGACTATCCTCCGTCGGTGACGAACAGCGCTGGTTTACCAACAGTTATCACTTTGCCAATTCTCTGACCTTTTGTGATGACATCGATATCGGAACTCTGGTCTTCGGACCGCAGGCAGTCGGTACTCTGATGAGCAATACTGTGCTGAATGTCCGAGGCAACCCCTACGGCAACAGCCTTGTCCTACAGGGGCCGATCGGTGATAACGATTTGGAGCGCACTTTAACCAAAACTGGCCCGGGAACACTGGCTCTGGCCTCGGCCAACAGCTACGGCGGCGGGACAGTTGTGGAGCAGGGGCGTATTCGAATCGGCAACAACGACTCTTTCGGCACCGAACCGCTGATCGTCACCAACGGCACCCTCTCCAGTAACAACACTGCGGCCCGCACTTTGACCAACGACTACTCATTCGCACACTCAATTGCTTTAGGCCATTTAAACGAAAACGGCACACTTGAACTGGCTGGCCTCGGCACCCTGACTGCCAATACCACGCTGGAGGTTATTTCTGACGCCACACTTAGCAATGCTATCGGCCAGGAGGGCGGTGACTGGAGCCTGACCAAAACCGGACCGGCCGTCCTCAAACTCACTCTGACTCAGATCAACACCTTTGTCGGCGGACTCTTCGTAAAAGAGGGCACCCTGGCTGTTAATAACAGTCGCGACCGACTCGGTTCCGGCAGCGTAACACTTGATGGAGGAATTTTACGTTACATCGGTGTATCAGCCGATGCAATTATCAATCGCGATCTTGTCATTGGCGACAACGGCGGCACTTTAGAGCTGAACACAAATGAGCGTTATATTAACTGGGATCAAAAACTCAGCGGCGGAGGCACACTAATCAAGACTGGGATCGGCACTTTGATTTTCAGTGGCACACTCACGCACACCGGTGCAGTAGCAGTGATTGACGGTTTACTGCAGATCAACAGCTCCTGCCCACAGGGAGGAGTAATTTCCGTGAACAGCGGCGGTGCTCTCGGGGGTAGCGGAACACTGCAGCGCATCTGTTCCGTGGCCGACGGCGGCGGGCTCGCACCGGGGTCCGATGCCATCGGGACACTCACGCTTGATGAACTTGAATTACAGAGCGGAGCACTCTGCTTGTGGGAGGTTGATACCACCGATTCGGACACAGTGGCTGTGATCGGCGACCTGACATTGCCGGAGAGCATCACAGTCGATGTCACAAAACTGAGCGAAACCCGCCTGCACAACCGCGTTATCTTCACCTACGGAGGCACCTACAGCGGTCCGCAGAGAGCGGAGATACCAGCCACCGGCGATGTCGATGCCGAGGCGCGCTATGAGATCAAACACGACCCGGCCAGCAAGCGGATTCTCTTCTCACGCGCTCCCGACGGTACGATTATGCTGGTACGTTAAGATTGATTCGTAATTGCACACACCACCGTGCTACGTTATAATTTCGTGATCATGAGTTTAATACCCGGCAATACCACTTGGCAGCGGACAAATGTTTTCGCCGCCACTGGATTCGGAATCGGCCTGATCGCACCATTTGCACCAGGCACATTCGGAACGTTGCCGGGTGTCGCACTGGCCTACGTGCTGAGCACCCGGTCGATTACGACTCAGGTAATAACAGCACTCGTACTGACTCTGCTGGCAATCCCCATCTGTCATGTTGCCGAAACGGTGTTGCAGAAGAAGGATGACGGTCGAATCTGCGCTGATGAGTGGATGCTATTCCCTCTCTGTGTCATCGGCATTCCCCTGCACCAGACGCTTCTGCTACTACCGGTGTTTTTTGTTGTTGCCCGAATCTGCGACATCATCAAACCGCCGCCCGCCAACGTACTTCAGAAAATCAATGGCGGAGTGGGCATTGTGATCGACGATTTTGTCGCCTCGTTCTACGCACTGGCACTTAACCATCTTATTTATCGCTGCTGGCTGATCTATTGACTGCTTCTGCCGCTCATCACTCTTCGTCCCGCATTTGCAGCATCACGCACACCGCAATCGGGTTAGCGTAGAATCTTCGCGCACAGTTTTTCAATATTCATGTATATTATACCCTTTCTTTTATTTAAAAACATCCTCAGCTCCACTGACGATCGTTTGCCCACTCTTTATCCCACGCATCGGTGGAGTTCCACGGCTCCGGGAAGTCAGGATGGCACTTAACTTTAATTAATTCCTCGTTGAGAGCCTCGATTCCGAGGCCGGGGGCATGCGGCACATTGATGTATCCATCACTGATCAACGGTTTTGGCAATCCGGTTACGATATCAGCCCACCAGGGCACATCAACCGAGTGCACCTCCAGTGCTGTGAAATTACGCGTAGCCGCCGCGACGTGCACCGCCGCCATACAGGCAACCGGACTCTCCGCCATGTGAATGGCCATTGCGACACCGAAATCTTCGGCCATGTCCCCCACCTTCTTGGTCTCCATAATGCCGCCGGCTGAAAGAAGATCGGGATGCACCACAGCCAGCGACCCGGATTGCAACAGCGGTGTGAAATTATCTTTAAGATAGATATCCTCACCGGTGCCAAGGGGCGTGCAAGTCGCCTGCGCCAGGCGCACATATTGATTGGTCATCTGCCACGGAAGAGGATCCTCCATCCATGCCAGGTTGAATTTTTCCAGTCGGCGTCCCAGCTTGATGCAATCTTCCAAAGGAATATGTCCGATGTGATCGATCGACAGCGGAATTTCATAGCCGATCTCCGCACGCACATCCGCCATATACTGCTCAAGATAATCGAGGCCTTTTTCTGTTATGTGAATACCGGTAAAAGGATGAGCGGTATTAAAGAGATCGTAGGCCTCGCCTCGCATCGCGCGCGGATCGATTGATCCATGGGGAGTAGTGAAAACCGTACGCTTATACTCGCGCATCTTCTCAAGAAAGCCCAGAGGAGCACTCAGACAACCGGGCTGGTCGATCAGCATCTCAATTCCTAAATCCATCTTGAGATAGGTGAAGCCCTGCGCCATGCGTTCTTTGAGGGCAAGTCCCATGTCGCGTCCACCTCCCTCGGAGTCGGTATCGCAGTAAATGCGCACTTTATCGCGGAACTTGCCGCCGAGCAGTTGCCAGACCGGCACTCCCCATGCTTTACCCGCCAGGTCCCACAACGCCACCTCGATGCCGCACACTCCGCCAGCCTGTCGCGAATGACCGCCGAACTGTTTGATGCGCCGGAATATCTTCTCAACGTTACAGGGATTCTCCCCGAGAATACGACTCTTCAGCATGGCCGCGTAGGTGCGGCTAGAGGCGTCGCGCACCTCGCCATAACCAATCAAACCCTGATTAGTGTAGAGCTTGATCAATGTGCAGCGCTTTGGCGCGCCATCAATATCCGCGAAGCGCATATCGGTTATTTTCAATGTAGATGGATCAATTGTAGTAGACATGAAAATCCTTATTTGTAGTCTCACACTAACTTAGTTGTATCGCTGGTTTTTATTCCCCGCGAATCTCCGCGAATCTCTGTTGCGCCGGGAATTTTTTTAACGCTAATCGCTAAAAATTCCCGACGCTAAAGTGTACGTTTGTCATTAGAGTTTCAGCCTTGGTAATTTAAGTGATTAACGACCCCGCAATGCGGGGATAAAATACCAAGTGCAATTTTCGCGGAGATTCGTGAAAAAAACGTGCCTAAAAAACTCTTAG
>JAGYOL010000051.1 GCA_018399555.1 Kiritimatiellia bacterium
CTTTCTTCGACCGAAATGGAGGAGGCGTCAACATGTATAGCGGAAGCGGCATCATCTCCAACTGTGTGTTCACCGGCAATTCTGCTTCCCTATACGGCGGGGGAAGCTATTACGCCACGCTGAACAACTGCACGCTTTCGGGTAATGCGGCTAAGTATGGCGGCGGGAGTTATAGCGGAACACTGAAAAACTGCACGCTTTCCCACAATCAGGCCAACATCAATGGTGGCGGGAGTTATTACGGAACATTGAACAACTGCACGCTTTCCGTCAATCAGTCCGGCAGCAATGGTGGCGGGAGTTATTACGGAACACTGAACAACTGCACGCTTTCCCACAATCAGACCGACAGCAATGGTGGCGGGAGTTATTACGGAACACTGAAAAACTGCACGCTTTCCGGCAACCAGTCCGTCATTTATGGCGGAGGGTGTTATGCCGGTTCCATGAAGAACTGTGTCGTCTGGGGCAATGAGGCGTCGTCCACTTCTGCGGATAACTATTATTTCGGTTCGTTTGACTACAGTTGTTCCAATCCTCTACCCGATGGCGATGGTAATATCGATCACAATCCGCAGTTTATGGATAGCGGCGCTGGAAACTATCGCCTGAAATACTCATCGCCCTGCATTGATGTCGGTGATACGGCTTCCACCGTAGGTACCGTCGATCTGGATGGCATGGCGCGCATTTTCAATAATGTGGTTGATATGGGTGCCTACGAGTCAACATATAATAACCCGGAACCAACCTACATTCAGATCATGGAGCCGCCGGAAGAGACGGAAATGTGCTATCAGGATGATTTTCTGGCGGGCACCTGCAGTGAATGGGTCGTCGGTTCGCTGATGTGGAGTAATTCGTTTAGCGGTGCCAGCGGGACATTCTCTGCTGCGACCGACTGGTTGGCAAGCGGTGTAGTGTTTGAATTGGGACCGAATACGATTGTTGTAAGCGGCACCAATTCGAGCGGTGATGTCACCACGGATATGATTACCCTCACCCGGACATGGATGGATGGCAGTGACTCCCCCGACCATTATGTTTCTCCCGATGGAGGGAATATCTGGCCCTACACAAATCTGACTTATGCCGCGACTAATATTCAGGATGCGGTGGACGCGGCGGTAGCCGGTGATACTGTGTGGGTTAATGATGGCATCTATGATTCGGGGGGGGCGGCGGCCCCGGACTTCGGCGGCAGTAATCGGGTTTGCATTGTGCGCGACATTACGCTCCGGAGTATCGGCGGCCCTGAAAATACTTTTATTGTGGGGACGGGTCCCAATGGATCGGGTGCCGTGCGTGGTGTTTTTATGAACGCCGGTGTAGTTTCCGGTTTTACCATCACCAATGGCCATACGCGGTTAGAGGGTACTTTAGATTGTCAACGTGGCGGTGGCGTGTGTGTTCCTGTCGGAGATAATGATGCTGTTGTTTCTAACTGCATCATTACCGGTAACAGTTCTTATGAGAGTGGTGCCGGGTCTTGTCGCGGTATGCTGTACAACTGTGTTATTTCGGATAATTCAACGGCAAGTAATGGTGGTGGGAGTTACTTTGGCACACTGTACAACTGCGTTCTTTCAGGTAATGTTGCTCAAGGTTCTGGCGGCGGCAGCATTTTGGGCAGGTTGAATAATTGCACGCTTGTGGAGAACCTGGCTGACGGTGAAGGTGGCGGGAGCTATTATGGCATATTGAAAAACTGCATTGTCTGGGACAATACGGCGGTTTCCGGATATGATAATGTCAAGACAGATGGTTCTGTTACCTTCTGCTGCAGTGAAGATGTGCTGTCCGGCGATGGAAATATTGTCGGTGATCCCAAGTTCATGGATCCCGCTGCCGGAAATTATCGGCTCCAGCATACGTCTCCCTGCATTGATGCAGGGGATAATACGGTTGTGGCGTCCGGAGATGTCGATCCTGATGGGAGGGACCGAATCATCCACAATATTGTGGATATCGGAGCTTATGAGTATCCTCTTCCCAGTACTGATATGACCAACACCGATGAGAGCGTTTACGGAGAGATTGACACTTGTTCAATCGGCGGTTCCGTAAATGAGTGGATGATCGGCGCCATGATATGGAGCAACTCCGCCACGGGTGCGCAAGGTACATTGACACCGGCAGATGAATGGAGCGTGACAGAAATTTCTTTGGTTTATGGTGCCAATGTCATCACAGTTACCTGTACGAACGCTTATGATGGTCTCTATTCGCAGAGCATCACTGTAACACGTCTTTATGAACACGGAGGTGTCTCCCCTGTGCATTACGTGGCACTCGACGGCGGGTCGGTCTGGCCCTACACGAACTGGGTGGATGCAGCCACAAGTATCCAGGATGGGGTTAATGCAGCATCGGCCGGCAATCAGGTGCAGGTGTCCGGAGGAACATACTCTCCCGGTGAGGAGATTGTTGTTGTGAACGGTGCTGTGCTCACAGCCGTCAGGGAATCCGGCATGGTGATTGTTGATGGGCAGCATGAGCATCGCTGTTTTACGATCGGTAACGCAAGCACTGTTGAGGGATTTGTCATACAAAATGGCGGCGGTGAGGAAAAAGGCGGAGGAGTCTGCTGCAACGGAGGCGGTACGCTGCGAAACTGTCTTGTAATCGGTTGTTCAGCAACGGATGGTGGCGGAATCTACTGTGATGGCGGCGGTACGCTGGAGCACCTTACTGTCAGTGAAAATTCGGCGGATAATGCTGGGGGCGGTATTTATTGTGACGGAGGTGGAACCGCGCAGAATGTCGTTGTCTATTTCAATCAGGCAGGATCAGCTTACAACAACATCTATTCCGGAGCATTCACGTACTCCTGTTCACCTGATCTGACCGGAATAAACAATATTTCCGGTGATCCGCGTTTTGTGGATGCATCAAGTGGCAATTACCGGTTGCGGCACGATTCACCTTGTATCGATGCCGCGATATCTATCAGTGGAGTCACGAATGATTTGTCAGGTAACCCGCGTCCTGTTGACGGGAATCTGGATGAGAGCGATGCATTCGACATGGGTGCATACGAATATCTGGGCGCAACAGCGGATAGCGATGGGGATGGCCGTATGGATCAGGACGAACTTGCGACCGGTTTCAGCCCTTATTACAACGAGGCTTCCGCTATCGCGCAAGGTCAAGCCATGGTGACGGATGCTCCCGCTTCCTACGGACTCTACACTTCGGACTCCATCATGGATTTCAGTATGGGCTATCTGATGCTCCAGACCAGTAATGGCTGGGCAAGACTTAACCTTCAGCTTGAGAAATGCACAAATCTCATTGAGGATGCCTGGTCGCCTGCCGGTCCGGCAGTCGAGTGGTTGCGCCAAGCTCCGGAAAATAAGGCCTTCTACCGGGTCCGGGGAAATGAACTGTAGCAGTTCCGGTTTTCAATTATCCTAAAAACGGCAGTTGCCATTTTGCCGTAAATAGGATTATCAGATAAAGGTCCTGCTGATTGATGTCTCATCGGGATGGGTCTGTCCTCTTTATTTTATCAATCCGCACATTCTGGGAATAACGGTGGAGAACCAGGGAATGTAGGTGATCAGCATCAAGGCGATAATCATGCCGACAAAGAAAGGTAACGCGTGGCGGGTTACTTTGGCAATGGTTGTTTTTCCGACACCGCAACCTATAAACAGACAGGTGCCTACAGGTGGTGTGCATAATCCGATACAGAGATTGGCAATCATAATAATACCGAAGTGAATATCGGATATCCCCAGTTTATTGGCGACCGGCAGCAGGATCGGAGTAAAAATCAGCAGTGCAGGGGTCATATCCATGAATGTTCCCACTACCAACAGCATGGCATTAATCGTGAGCAGCACAATATAAGGGTTCTCCGAAAGGCCGAGCAGCGCGTTGGAAACTGTCTGCGGAATATTGGCCACCGTCATGATCCACGACATTGCGCTTGACGCGCCGATCAGCAGCATGACAACCGCGGTGGTCAATCCGGTCTGCAGACAGATATCCGGCAGCTCACGCCAGGGAATTTCGCGGTAGATCAGCACTGATAGAATAAAAGCATAGGCAACCGCCACAGCGGCGGCTTCGGTGGCGGTGAATACGCCTTTTAGTATGCCTCCGATAATGATAATGATCAACAGCAGGCTTGGCACAGCACTCCAGCAGACCATTAGAGGATGAACTCTTTGTTCTGTCTTCGTAGTGGCGATCGCATCAACATCAATCTTGCCGTAGCCGTTCCGTATGGCGATGATGCCGGCCACAATCATAATAGCCAAACCAACCAGAATACCCGGCAGAATGCCGGCCATGAACATGGCGGCGATTGATACCGAACCGGCCGCAACTGAATAAACGATCATGCAATTGGATGGCGGTATCAGAAGTCCGGTCGTTGCTGCGGTTGCGGTGACCGCAACGTTAAATTCACGGTTGTATCCTTTGCGGTTCATCTCCGGAATCATGAATCCTCCAACCGAAGAAACCGCCGCCGCCGCTGATCCGGAGATACTGCCGAAAAGCATGCAGGTGAATGTATTGACATATCCCAGGCCACCCGGCAATCTGCCGACCAGCACCGAGGCGAAGTCTATCAGCCGACGTGCCAGGCCGCCGCGTCCCATGAGATAGCCGGAAAAGATAAAGAAAGGAATAGCCAGGAGGGGAAAGCTGTCGATTCCATTCGCCATGCGCTGGGCGACCGTGTATCCGGCGTCACCTCCATTAGCCAGAATCGCCAGCAGCGAAGAGCCGGCAATCGCAATCGCGATCGGCGCATTCATCAGCAGCAAAACAGCAAATGAAACAATCAGAATCAGAATAATTGCACCCATAAAATTACGCCTCCGTTTCATTTGAAGTCTGATGCGCTTCATCTTTATTTCTGATCAGAACAAACATGTTTTCAAGCGAAAATAAAACAATGAAGATACCTGAAACCGGCAGTGCCATGTACACCGCGCCGCGACTCATAAAACTCAGAGTGGGCAGTGTCTGCCCCAACTGTCCGGCCGCCAGGGTATAGCCTCCGACAACCAGCACACACAAAGCCAGGGCAATAATAATCACCTGCACTGTCACTGCAACATAGCGCGCCGCATCCGGGTGCAGTTTGCCAACAAAAAAATCGACTCCCAGATGTGCTTTACGTTCAAATGCCAGAGCTCCCCCGATAAAAGAACACCAGATGAGCAGCAGACGTGCCAGTTCATCGGTGAACTCCGCCTGATGCCCCATGACAAAGCGCGTAAAAACTCCCAGCAGAACAGTGAGAGTCAGCACAGCCACCAGCGCAATCACCGTCCACTCAAAAATTTTAACCGTCACGTATCTGAGACCTTTAAGGGCATCCATCATTTGACCTCCTGAATATCGGCAAACAATGCGCGGATGTCGGCATACTCATCCATCTTCAGAATTGGAGCACAAGCCGCGCGAAAGCTGTCCAGATCCGGCTCTATGATTTCAACGCCTCCCTCGGCGGCCAGACGCATGCATCTCTCACTCTCTTCCTGCCATAGTTTGCGTTGAAAAATCTCCGACTCATCAGCGGCGATCTGCAATGCATTCTGTATTTCGGATGAGAGATTGTTCCATATATCGATACTGATGATCACCATATCAGGTATGCGTTGATGTCCTGTTTTGGTGAAGTATTTGCAGACCTCATTGTGGCGACTGGTGATGAAAGAGGGCGGGTTGTTTTCGGCTGCGTCAACGGTACCCTGTGCCAGAGCGGTGTAAAGCTCACCCCAGTTAATCGGACATGGACTGCCGCCCATCGCTTTAATCATATCCATCGCTGAACGGCTGTTCATCACACGAATCTTCATCCCGGCGACATCTTGAACATTGCGAATGGGTTTTTTGGTTGAATAAAAGTTTCGGTCGCCTGAGTCGTAGTAGCACATGCCTTTAAAGTTAAGCGGTTCGCCCAGAGCCAGCAGTTTTTTGCCGACGGGACTGTGCAGCGTATTCCAGAAATGCCTGGCATCCCGAAAAGCAAAGGGTACAGAAAAAACCTTCATTTCCGGGATGAATGCCTCGATGGCAGCGGCGGAGACTTTGGTCATAGCCAGCTCCCCTTTCTGCACCTGTTCAAGACAGTCGACCTCACCGCCGAGCACACCGCCGGAGTACACATCAATTGTGGCAGCCCCGTCAGTCAGCTCCTCCAGCCGACGTTTCATCAGCAGCATGCCTTGATGCACCGGATGTTTCTCATCGAGTCCGTGTCCCAGCTTCAACACCATGCGGGCGGTTGAACCGGCACTATCCTGCTTTACGGATCGGATAATGAATGCCCCCAAAACAGATGCGGCAATTACACCTGTCATGAATCCGGCTGCAAAAAACGATTTTGATTTATTCATAAAATTAACACCTCTTTTGAAATACGACAAACAGATTGAAACACCCCTCGCACGGTATGATCAACACTCAGGTGAGGGGTTTGTATTCAAATTGTGACAGCCGGGTTCAACAAACCCGTTTGCAACCTGGTCACAATCCCAGCTCCTTAAGTCTGGGAGTGATGGCCGCAGTCCAGCGCTCGTACCCTGTTTTGACCGGGTGCAGGAGATCCGGCATGATCTCTTTCGGCAGCACGCCCTCATCATTCAGGAAAACATGGTTGATATCCATGTAATGCACGTTAACACCATCTGCGTAACCTTTAATGATGGAATTGATCCGATCATTGAGCTTGCGCAGTGGATCGTTTTTATCCGCACCGCGCGGGAAAATCGCCAACAGCAGAATCTTTGTTTCCGGCAGCCTGTTGCGCAGTTCATCGATGCATGCTTTGACACCCAGAGCGCTTTCATTCGCGGGACACTGAAGGTGTCCGGTATTGTTAGTGCCGATCATCATAACCGCAACCTTGGGGCGCATTTTATCAAAGCTGCTGTATTTAATGCGCCAGAGCAGATGTTCGGTCCGGTCGCCGCTGAAGCCCAGATTGACCGCCTTGTAGCGAGCGAAATTTTTATCCCAAACCTCTTTTCCGCCGCGATCAAACCCATGTGTAATGGAGTCACCGAGGAACAGCAACTGACAGCCGGGAGTTTTGCGGCACTCCTGATTCTTCTGGGTGAAACGTTCCAGCCACCAATCCTGCACTGTGCGGGAACAGGGAATAATCGAACTGTTGACATTATACTCCCTGCGCAATCTGTAGTACTCGCTCTTGAGATCGGCAAAGACCTGTGCATAGGCGGTATCCATGTGCACACTGCGCATCTCCTGCGGATCTTCTAAAAGATCAAAAAGCTGCCAACGCTCGTTGCCGCGCATATCCGGCATAAAGAACAGTTTATAACGGGAAGTGGCTACGCCGTCGTGCCGGGCGACATGATGCGTGCGCTCACCGTAGTAGGCGTAATAGATCGACTTGCGCCAGGTGGAGGGCGCAACACCATCGCGCTTGAACAGCGGTACCAGCGACCTGCCCTGCATATCGGATGCCGGTTGCAGACCGGCCAATTCCATGAATGTCGGGGCGTAGTCGATATTCTGAATGAGTGCCTGTGAACGTGAACCGGGTTTAATGACATCCTTCCAACGGATCAGAAAGGGCATGGCGAAGGACTCTTCAAACATCCAGCGTTTATCATACCAGCCGTGTTCGCCTAGATAGAAGCCTTGATCGGACGAATAGATCACAATCGTGTCTTCGGCCAAACCGCTTTCGTCCAGGTAATCGAGCAGCCGTCCGACGCTGTCGTCAACGGCACGGATACATCGCAGGTAATTCTTGATGTAACGCTGATACTTCCAGCGCGTAAGGGCTTTATCATCCATTCTGCCTTCAGCCAGTGCCTTCTTGAGCGACTCGTTCTCCGGTCCGTAAGCAGCATCGAAGCACTTTTTCTGCTCATCGGTCATGCGGTCATATTCACCATTGCCGTATCGGTCGAGAAAACGCGGATCGGTTGGCTTGCCATGCAGCAGCATATCGTGACCCCAGTGGAAATCCTTCTCGATCGACATTTCCTGCTCTTTCAAAGCTTGACTGCGGTTGGAGTAATCATCGAAAAGCGTTGCCGGCTCTGGCAGATCAACACCTTTGAACAGGTCGTAGTAGCGCTCCGGCGGGAGCCAGTTACGATGAGGAGCCTTGTGCTGACACATCAGCATAAAGGGCTTGTTCGGATCACGCCGGTTTTTCAGCCATTCGAGAGAGAAGTCGGTTACCAGATCGGTACAGTAACCCTGGTAGCGTTTCTTGCCGCCACCCTGCTGGAGGAAATCAGGATTGTAGTAACTGCCCTGCCCCGGCAGAACCTCCCAATAGTCAAAACCCTGCGGATCACTTACCAGGTGCCACTTACCGATAATCGCGGTCTGGTATCCGGCCTGCTGCAAGTATTTAGGAAAAGTCGGCTGGTCGCCGTTGAAACGGCAGCGTTCATTGTCGATATAACCGTTGATATGTGAGTGCTTGCCGGTAAGAATACAGGCGCGGGATGGTCCGCAGATAGAGTTAGCGCAGTAGGATCTTTCAAAGATTGCGCCCTCTTTGGCGATGCGGTCGAGATGGGGTGTGGGAGCAGCGTCTTTTAAATGCTTGCCGTAGGCTGAAATTGCCGCCTGAGCGTGATCATCTGAGAATATAAAGAGTATGTTCGGCTGTTTGCGTGTCCCGAACATTTTTCCGGTTCTACACCCGCTCAGCAGCATCGCAGCAGCTGCTCCGGAACCCATGAAAGCACGTCTTGAAAGGTTGCTCATTTTACTCCCCTGTTGCCGATTAGTATACAATGCGATAACGGGTTTCGACTTTAACATTATATCACCCTCACGACAATGTCAAAAATCCGGATTTTTAGTTACGCAAATTCTAAAAGGGCTTTCAGCAACCTGTCTGCATACAACGCACCGGCAGGCAACTAAAAAAATTTTGAGGGGAATGGAGAGAGTAGTGATTGCTCATTTCAGCACCTTGCTGAAAGCTACTCAACCAAACAATTATTCAATCAGGGCCGACTGCTCCCTTACTCTCGCTTCAATAACCGCCTCGACACAATTCATGAAGTTCAACACACAGGGCACTTTCAAGCGATAATAAACCTGTTTACCGCGTTTGTCATCTTCGACGATGCCGGCCTCCCTGAGAACCGCGAGATGTTTGGAGATTGTGGAGAAATCAGCATCGACCAGGTCGACGAATTCACATACACAGCGCTCACCATCTGCCAGTTGCTCGGTTATCCACAGGCGTGTCGGATGAGCAAGTGCTTTAAGGACTTTTGCTTTGGCGATTAAAATCAACTTCTCATTAGCAGTCATATTTCTTCCTCAAATTGTGGAATACCGTTGATTTGTCTGGAGAAATTAAGGCGGTCATCTTTCAACAGGTAGCGCCCCAGTGCGTAAGCTGTAGAAACCGCACTACAGATTGCAAGCGGCAGCAGTGAACGCCAGAAGGTGAAGACAGGCTCAACAATAAGGTTCCATAAAATCAGCCAGCCTGCGCCGGAAAAAAAAGCCACGGCAAAGAGAACATACCACTTCACCCCCCTCTGAATCATTAAACGCAAAGATAAACCGATTACAAAAAGAAACGAACAGGAAATCCAGGAGAGTGATAACGCGAGCTGAACAAGAGTTTGCAGCAAATCCAAACGGTTATTCCCTGTAAAAAAAAGATGGAAAAAATAAATCATGGTGAATCCCATCGGAATCACCAGCAGAACCAGCAGAAGATCCATCAAAACTCGACGGACAGAGCTGAACATTTCGGAATGAACCAGTTTTTTCAGATCAACAGCATCCATAACCGAAAACCTCTTTAAAGTGTGACACAAAATCCGTTTTAACCCGGCTCAGTGCCGGGCACCTTGGATGGACAAGCTGATCCAGCGAAGTCACGCCCACACCCGGCAGACCGCAGGCTATGATTCCGCTGTAATCGGCCATACAGGGGTTAACGTTGAGGGCAAAACCATGCATTGTCACCTGACGTGAGACACGTATGCCGATTGCAGCAAGCTTGCTGTCGCCCACCCAGACCCCGCGGTTACGACGATCACGAACAGCGGTAACGCCATACTTTGCCACACACCGGATAATGCACTCTTCGAGCGCGGTCAAATAATCAAGAACTTTCAGCCCGAGCATACCTAGATGCACGATCGGATAGCCGACCAATTGCCCGGGACCGTGATATGTTATGTCGCCTCCTCGTGAGGTTTTCACGAGTTCAATGCTATGCTCGGCCAGCTGTTGTTCATTATAAAGCAGATGATCGGATGAGGCGGAGGTGCCGAAGGTGTAGACCGGAGCATGCTCAAGCAGCAGCAGAGTGTCACCTATTGCGCCAGCCACCCGGTCAGCATGCAATCTGAGCTGCAAATCGAACACATCCGTGTAGCGACACTGCGAGCCCATGTCTTTGACTGTTAAATCCATAATCGGTGCCCTTTTGACGAACAACTTCGGCTGCTGTGCTGTGAATACAGCTCACCGTTCGCTGCGTAAAATGCCGAACACCAAAAAAAGGATTGTTTTCTGCAAGCGGCGCAAATACGACTCAGCTTCATGTTGCTTAGGCAACTTAAATCTGAGCAACGCCGTAATGCCGTACACCGTCAAGCCATTTTGGCAATTCTGGCGGCGGTACGTGATTTTCTGCGGCTGACGGTGTTTTTGGGCAGCACGCCTTTTTTGCAAGCTTTGTCAAGTTTGGAAGTGTAAGCGGAATACTCCTGCACTGCCGCCTGTTTGTCACCACTTTCAATTGCGGCCGCCAGTTTTTTGTCAGCTGTGAGCACAGCACTCTTGTATGAACGGTTGCGCGCATTCCGCACTATGGATTGCCTGTTACGCTTGATTGCACTTTTTATGTTCGCCATTAATTTATGCTCCTTATTCCTACTCTTTGGAATACATGAAGGCTGCAGTATACACTTTTCAAGAGTTGCGGTCAACCGTCGGTGCCAATGATTTTTTCGCCAGGTGAAGCAGCAGCGGCGGTTCATAATCCGGATTCCAGATCAATGTCAGGCAGGAACTTGAGCGGGGTGTTGTGGAAGTACAGGTCAACCCCCCTTCACTCCAGTCGATAAGAAACCAACCCTCTGCACACTCTACACAGCCTTTGACCCGGTAAAGTCCCTCGGTTCCCTGATCGAAATTTTCACGGAGCTCCTGGATGGGTGGTCTGTTGTTGAAATGCAACTCCTCACGCTCGAAATGCGGATCACGGCACTTGTTGTAGTCGGCATCCAGCTTCCGGATTTCATCGCCTGGGTTTTCGAGTATCAGAGCAGAGTCTATCTCACACTGCTCACAATGCAGCATCCGGGCACTCGGGTTGATTGCGTGAACCTTTTCTGTCACGGCATCGATCATTGCTGGTGTATGCAGATCAATTTTGTTGAAGACAATCAGGTCGGCACACTGAATCTGACCTTTGATATTGGGAAGAACCATCAAAAGTTTGACCAGAGCACCGGGATCAACCACTGCTGTGATGCCTGCAACCCGATATTCGCGGTCGAGTCCACTCTCCTCCAGCAACCGGTTGATTGTCCGTGGATCGGCCATGCCGCTGGCCTCTATCACGACACCATCCGGACGTTCATGCCCCCCCCCCACCGCGATTCCGGCTGCAATTTTCCGCATCACCTCCACAAACTCGGTAATCAGGCAGCGACAGAATATAGAGCCTCCGGCAACAGCCAGCGCCACCGCGCCCTCACGTTCAATCTGACCGGCATCGACATCTACGGCCGAGAATTCGTTAATTACAAAGATGAATCTTCGATTTTCGACCGCATGCACCAGACGTTTGAGCAGAGTCGTTTTGCCGGAACCGAGAAAACCCACCACAAGATAAATCGGAATTCTATTCATAAAGCATTCAACTCCTTAAAGGCCACGACTCCCTCAACTGCAACATAAAAAAAAACTGCTCAGCTCCGCTTAACTCTTCAGAGCAATCGCCTGTTCAATACGCTCAATCAGTTTTTTGCTGTCGGGAGTGATTGAAGAAAATGCGATCTCGCCATCTATGCAGATGCTGGGAATACTCTGAACACCCAGTTTTTTCATCGCCGCGAGACCCTCGCGCGAAGATATACGATGCTCTTTGACAGTTACTGCATCGGAAAGTCGGCTGACTACGTTATTCACGGCACCAACCATATATGAACATGGTGCGCAGGAAGCGGAATCCAGGGTCACCACATCAATGATGACGTTCGGCTCAACGGCATAATCTTCCGGCAGATCACAAGCCGCATCCTGAATATCCTTGACAATGATAGTACGTTTGCATATCTCACGCTGATAATCGTCGTGAACCATTTCGGCCGCCGCCTCCAGATTCTCAGGCGGGGTGGCGAACGGCAGGTCGCAGCCGGGTGCCAATATAAAACCTGCTCCGCCGGCAACATCGATGCAGCGGATTGCGTCGAGACGCGCATCATCCTGGTCGCCGAACAACAGCGAAACCGTCAATTTCAGATTGCCGCCGAAGCTCTTGCCGGTTGTGCGGGAGATATCCCGCAGCGAACTGAGTGAGATATTTTCATCGATTGAAATATTATCGCACTCTGTGCGCGACATCTCATGCAGGTTGCGTGTGGCGTCGCCGCAGACAAAGAGTGATGAGAAGCGATTCCGCGACCGTATCTCGTTAAAGATGATGTTGAGGTAGGGAGTCACAAATTCGGCAAAGTGTTCAGAGGATATCTGGCTGGTCATAGGATCAACCACCGCAACTATATCAGCACCAGCGTCAATATAGGCTCGGGCCATCTGACAGCCTATCGATGCGCAGTAGCTGACAACCGCCTTTACATAATCAGGGTGGTCATACATCTGCATAAAAAGATCCTGCCCCATCAGATGCATGGCCAGTGTGAACGGTCCGCAGATCAAAGCATATATGCCGGTTGTCTCCCCGATCTCTGCTTTGAGTCTGCGGGTCAGATTGAAGGCGAGCGGAAGTCTTCCCGCCGTCAGATCGAAGGCCGGTAGTTGCCCCAGCGAGCCACCACCCTCCAGTGGATGTGAACTGACCGAAGGCGGGTTCTGATCGGACCAGACCAGATTGCAGCCGAGCACCTCGGCCTCGAGCTGCAAATCGAAGAGCACAGGAATGCCGTCGGCCCGGTAACGACGCGCGGCACTCACGGCACCCTCAAAAATCAAATCCTCCGATTTCAGATAGCGTTCGGCGTTTTCCCCCAGCAGAGTGGCACCATGCACCCCCACAAAAGGAACCCAGGCCGGACGGTTTGTCAGTTCATTTGAAAGTGCTTTAAAAAGGATCTCTTTACCGGTCATTTCAATACTCTCCAGATTAGACCCTGCTCGCAGGGCGAATATCCCGCAGGGCGGGATCGCTGATATTACATTTATTTTTCTGCATGGGGCATAGGGAAGAAACCCATATTCTCTGTGACTCAGTGTTCTCTGTGACAAAAAACTGGTTCCCTGTCTGCCGACACGACAGGCAGGCGGCTGCGCTGAATCAGATTTAGGGGACAGTGCACGTCAGGATGCTGGCACAGCACTCCTTGGCAGCGGGCCGCAGCGACCCGCAATACCAGCCGGATTTTTTTCCGACGCGGCGCAGAAGCGCCGCCGTTCAGGAACCGAGCAGACTCACAGCCAGCTCGGCAGCAGCTGCGGCATCATCAGAGTAGCCGTCGGCACCGATTGATTCGCAGTAACCTTGAGTCACCGGAGCACCGCCGATAATAATTTTGGCCGTAACTCCCTCTCCGCGCATTTTTTCCACCGTATTTTTCATGCTGGGCATGGTGGTGGTCAGCAAAGCCGAGAGTCCGACAATGTGCGCATTGTGCTCCCGGGCCAGCTCTACAAATTTTTCGGGAGAGACATCTACACCGGCATCAATTACATTGAAACCGGCACCTTCAAGCATCATAATCACAAGATTCTTGCCGATGTCGTGCAGATCACCTTTAACCGTTCCCATGATCGCAGTGCCGATTGCCTGCACCCCCGCTTCCACCAGATGGGGCTTGAGAACTTCAGTGCCGGCCTTCATCGCACGCGCCGCCACCAGCACCTCCGGCACAAAAATTTCGTTGGCTTTGAAGCGTTGCCCGACCTCGTTCATGGCCTGCAACAGCCCCTGGTTCAAAACATCCTCCGCAGGCTCACCCGCCTGCAGAAATTCATTCACAATACGAGTCACATCGGCTACCTTGCCGCTCTTCATCGTATTCCTCAAACCTTCAAAATCCGTCATCACAAAACTCCTGACCTTTCAACTTACTATGCATCACCTATGCACTACTGAGATTACCTGAACTTTTTTAAAACGGTCTGGTCCGCAAATATCGACCGGACTCACAAGAACAAGTTATCTCCCTACAGGAACACAGTACAGGGAATGGCCCTAAAAACACAATAAAAAACGATTGTGCTTGTTTTTCCATAAACATGCTCTATATTTGCATCATGCAAATAAAAAACCATACCGGCGATATCTTTTTAGTGCAGCAGGAAAGTTTTTTAAAGGAGATTCACACAGCCGTGTTTCTGTATCTTCTGCAGGATAATATCGTGTATGCGATGAACAGTTTTCCACATTTGCAGAGACTGGGGTTGTTATTAAGTGCAACTGAGATGCAGTCCTTCCACATCCATGAATTTTACGAGATAATTCTGCTGGTCAAGGGCCATCTGCTCCATGAAATCAACGGCAATCATCACATTTTGAAACCGGGCTCGCTGGTCTTTGTCAGACCGTATGATCTGCACAGACTGCTGCCGGTCAATTCCGACCGGACGGTTTTTTCATCTCTGGTCATCGCCTCATCAGTGGTTGAAGAGATAATATCTTTCCTTTGCATGCCGGCCATAACCAACCACATCAGCACTGCACCCGAGGCACCCTGCTCACAACTCTCTCCCGACACCACCCGCGAAACTATGTTAAAGATGGAGAAGATCAGCAATGAGCAGACAATCTCACCGGAAACCAGTGCGCTCATGACCCGGGTTCTGTCGGCACAACTGTTTGCTGAATATCTGACTCCTGGGAGAACATCGGCAAAAAGCGGACGAACACCACCGGAATGGCTTCAAAAACTACGGGCAGAGGTTGAAAGGTGGGGATCGTTGCGGGATGCGCCGCAACGCATGCATCAGAGCTGTTTATGCCACCCGAGCCATCTCTGCAAAAGTTTCAAGCTCTACTATGACGAAACACCCACCGAATTCGTAAACCGGATCCGTCTGCGGAAGGCCGCACGTGAACTCAAGACGACAGAGGTCAAGATAGCCGCCATAGCGGCCGAGCTGGGGTTCATCAGTTTAAGTCACTTTCACCGGCTCTTCAAACGGCACTACGGACTGACCCCCGCCGATTACCGACGCCGCAGCACAGACTCTCTTGGCTTCGCATCCAGCCTCTAACGCGACAGCACCTTTAAGCCAGTCCCGTTCGGCGGAACGATGCCGCTCACAGAGCGGCTGCTACAAGCTTCGCACCGCTTGCGCTGCAAGTTGGCTCTCAGAGCCAAGGGCGCATTGCTTCAGAGAAGCAACTCTACACG
>JAGYOL010000052.1 GCA_018399555.1 Kiritimatiellia bacterium
ACCAGGGCGAGGTGCAATCCAGCGTTTACAGACTGGACTTTCCCCAAGGCCGGCTGGAGAACGATCTGCCGACATACGTTTATGAATTCGTCGTGCCCCGCGCTCTCTTCGGCGGCGCCGAAACCAACCGGAACTACATCAAGGTCCGCTTTTTGCCGACCACCTGTCGTAACGACGGCAACAACGAAGAGCATGTCTTCTATCTGAACAATGTCCAGATTGACGAACCTGAGCCTATGGATTTCGGGGCACTGGGCAACAGAGCCTGGTTCGACAAAAACGGCAACGGCATTCAGGATGACGAAGAAAACAACCTGGGAGTCACGAATATTCGGGTTATCGCGATTTCTCAGAACACAGGTGCCGCCTACACAAACTACACCGATGAACTCGGATACTATTTGTTTGATAACATGCCGGAAGGTTATTACGACGTCTATTTCGACTGGCCTGAAAATTACAACCTTACCAGCTACAACACCAATCCAACTGATCCTGAGCGCGGGCATTACGTAGATGCCGGCATCGGCGGAATTACCGATGTTTATGTGACAGCGGGTGCCACTAACCTCAATGCCGATGTGGGCTTCAAGGATGGTCCGTGTCCACTCTCCACCCGGATTGATCTGCGGGCGTACGACTCCGGCAACGGAATTATGCTTGAACTTTCAACAGCCGATGAAAACGGTTCCGATGATATCGAAATTTACGCATGGCTGAGTGGAAAGTGGCATCTGGTCGCTGTGATCGATTCCGCCGAGGTTGTTGGTTTCGGAGCCCACACATATACAGTTGAGGCAACCGGACTGACAGCAGGAAGAAGTTATAAAATAATGATCATTGACGAAGCAGGACATATATTTGATCCTGTCAATCCTGTCAAAGTGGAAGGCAACAAACTCAAGGCTGTTTACACACGTATCACTGCCGAACATTTCACAATGGTTTTCGAAACAACCCCCGGGAAATGGTATGTTGTACAATACAGCAGCTCGCTCAATGAACATGCGAAATGGAAAAACGAATACGTTCAAATTATACATGATGCTTTCCCTGACGGAGTCTCCGACTACCTTGTCACTTTCCAGGGAGCCCCGGAAGGACAGACCAAAGTTAGAATTCCCAAAAGTCACCAAAGAGCATTTTACCGGATAGTTGAAACCGGCAACTGATGCTGCACAAATTAAACGGTTTGGCGTTTCAGAGCGAAGATTCTTGTTTTTAACAACAGAAATTGCGAGAATACCAGATAGAAAAGGATGCTCAGCAAAGGGACTGTCAAACGTTTTATGTAAAGGGATGCAAACGAAAGGGATGTATTATGCCGTGGATATCTGAAGAGGGGTTTATCGATAAAAACCGGGTTCTGGAACTTACAATGCAACTGGCCCGTGAAGCTGAAAAACGCGTTTGCGCTTCACCACGCAGAGTGCTGCTACTGCCGCCGGATATCACACGCGCTCACAGCGGTGCCGGCTGGGTGACCAACGCCCTTTATCACCACTTTGCAAAATCCGCGGATGTGCATCTGATCCCCACCTTGGGTCAGCATGTGCCGCACACACCGGAGCAGAATCGTTGGATGTTCGGTGATATTCCCGAGCAGGCGATTCATGTGCACGACTGGCGCAACGGCGTGAAACAAATAGGCGAGGTTCCGGCCTCCTATGTCAAGGAGGTCTCCGGCGGCAAGGCCGACTGGCCCATTCCGGTTTCCGTCAACAGAATGCTGATCGACGAACCCTGGGATCTGATCATCAATGTCGGTCATGTTGTGCCGCATGAAGTTCTGGGCTTCGCCAATCACAACAAAAATTATTTCATCGGTCTTGGAGGCAAGGATATGATCTGCGCCTCGCACATGATGGCGGCATGTTGCGGTATCGAGAATAACCTCGGACGGCTGATCACCCCTTTGCGTGCCTGCTACAACAAGGCGGAAGATGAGTATCTTTCCACGCTGCCGGATATCTATCTGCAGCTGGTTATGGCCTATGACGACAGCGGCGCATTGCGTCATACGGGCTTCTATGCCGGTGATGATGTTGACACCTACCTTGCGGCTGCTGAAGCCTCACGGAGCTGTAATATCAGCATCACCGAACCATTACATAAAATTGTAGCCGTGATGCAGGAGGATGAGTTCCACAGCACCTGGGTTGCCAACAAGGCGATCTATCGTACGCGTATGGCGATGGCCGACGGTGGCGAACTGCTGATTATCGCACCCGGACTTACACGTTTCGGCGAACAGCCCGATGTCGATCAGCTGATCCGATCATACGGCTACAGCGGAACAACACGCATCATGGAGCTCTACAAAAAAGAGGCGGTGCTCCAGGACCTGACTCATGGAACAGCGCATCTGATACATGGCTCCTCCGAGGGGCGTTTCACCATCACCTACGCACCGGGGCATCTGACCGAAGAGGATATCCGCGGGGTTGGCTACAACTACATGGCACTCTCCGACGCGCTGAAAAGATACGATATCCAAAGCATGCACAACGGGATGAATGTGATGCCGGATGGAGAGCGGGTGTTCTTCATCTCCACCCCTTCAGCGGGTCTTTGGAGCACGAAAGAGCGCATTATGAGCAGGCCATCGTGAAAATCCGCACAGTGCGGATTTTCACGTTCCCGTCGTTCAGAACTGGGCGATGATCTGCCAGCGCAGAAAATACATCGTGCTGCTGGAGTCATAGTAGTCGCCCGGTTCCAGCATTTCGGCCTGCAGTCTGCCCAGCAGGTTACCGCGTTTATCCTCACGATCAAAGATATTGGTCAGCAGCGGAAAATCATAGCAGATGGTTGCCAGCCAGCCATAATGACTGCCGGTATCGCCACCCAGACCGTCCGCATCATCGGTGTGCATAGAGCCGACGCTGGCGAACAGCTTGTGCTGCCGCGATATGTTGAAGCCGCCCTCGACATGCGGGTAGATCAGGTTGGTCCAGTAACCGGCACCGTTGTGCCATTCGAGCACATAGAGCTCGCTGATCTGCGGCCAGCGTGCCCATACCGGATTCCAGCCTGAATCGCCGTTGCCGTCACCGTTGCTGTCATCACCCGAAAGGTAATAAACGCCGGCGTTGACAAACGGTTTAAGCTTCCATTCAACCGCCGGGTCATAACGCAGACCAGCATAGCCCATATAACCGGAGGTATTTTTGCCGTCATCTTTCTCGCCGCTCTGAACGGCACCCTCCAGCTCACCCGAGATTGTTTCTGTGAACTTAGGCATCAATCGCGCACCAAATGTGTGAAAACGGCGGCCCTGCAGGGTTGTGCCGTTGGGCATTTTGGCTTTTGTTTCGCGCTTGTAAATCCAATAAAGCTCAAAGGGGAACTCTTCAAGTTCCTTCGATTTGAAATAGAGACCTCCGCCCCATTCATCGAGATACTTTGAGCCCGGGCGTATTGTGTTCAACTCCTTCTCTCCGCCGTCGATACCACCCAGAGCCGCCTCGTTGTGGTTGTTGTTATAGATGGCCAGCACATCAAGCGTGTTTTTCTTTTCCGCATCAAAATTTATGGTCGCCTTGATCGCATCCATATATATTGTACGGGAGCCGTCGTATGGGGTGCCGTCGAGAATCACGCGTCCCTTGCCGTAGATCAGATCCTGCCGTCCGATACGCAAATCCAGCCAGCCGTCGAAGAGCTCATTGACATCCAGATAGAGATTGTCGACTACCAGCTCGTTAGGCCACGAATTGACGCGACGGTCATCAGAGGTATAATGCCAGAATTCGTCCGTCCAGCGGTTGTACAACCGGAGGTTGCGATATTTCGCCTCGCCCCAGAAGCGCGGACGAATCCGAAAGTAGGAGGTATCTCCAGTGAAGGGCGGCACACTGTTGGGAATGTGGTCCATGATCTCCTGGCGTATGCGCAGATCCGCACCGGCATCCAGCTGCAGAGCACTTTCTCTGCTCTGTTCCACACCGGTTTCCTGTGCGCCCGCTAGTGCGGCAAGACCAACAACAAGGGGGAAAAACAACGTTTTATTCATCTAACTCTCCTGCTGGCACTCTATCGGGTCTACGGTAGCACCGCGCCACTCCGAAAGACTGCCTGGACACATCAATTAACACAAATGCGCGATAAAATATCGCGCCCTACGAAACACTTGCCGTTTCACAAGTTAGCGCATTAAACCATAGGGCATATAATTTGTCTATCACTTTATAACAATAAATTATTAACACGGAATTGACAAAGTAAATCCACCGCTCTTTGATCGGCGGCAGCGCATTCAGCCTGCCAAGCTCACTCTGTTAAGAGCAGCAGCCATGCCGATGATTTCTCATATTGATAGGAGGGATCGTCCTCGTAAACGATAAAGTTGTCGGCCATCCTGAGAGTATAGGCTCTGGCGGCAATATCCTCTCTGCCCGGCAGATAGCGGAACCAGGGGGTCAGAACACCATAACCCGCATCGCCGTTATCATCAACCGTTATCACCCCGGTGGACAGATCAACCTGCAGATCGATCTCAGGATGGGCAGCTGTATCAAACGAAAAACCGTCCTGTACGACAGAAATCTCGACCAAATTCGTGCCGTATGCCGGGTAGCGTATGCTGAAACCATCCTGATCAGGAAACAACTCATTCAGATTGAGAGTATTGTCATATCGCCCGCCTGTGATGCCGTTAAAACTGCGTTTGAACCCTTCGCCGTAAAAACCGTTGGCCTGGGGGCCCATATTGACCCAGCTGCTGTCGCGGACTTCGACAAAAATCCTGTTGTCGATCTCCACAAAATGCAGCTGCATGTAAACACACCCTCCGGCGTAGGCCGCCGGTTTAATCATAAACTCAGCAAAAGCCAGAGTGTCATCACACGGGTTGTTCACAATCAGAGGGGCGGAAGCGTCGATAACATATCCGTCACCCAATCTGCCGGATATATTGACGGCAGCATCGGAGTCAACGGTTATGGTCAGATAGCCATTACCCCACGAATCATAGTTAGTGGCATAATAATCGTCGCCTTCAAAGCTCAATGTGTAATACCCGCATAAAGCATCAAAAATTTCCAGGTCGCGGCTATCTGTTACACGCTGATCATCTTCCCAGATATCACGGTGAGCCGTTCCGTAGGCGGTGAAGAAATCAAAGAACCAGTCTTGCCACTCTTCATCCCATTCCTCAAACCAGTGTTCTACATAAACTGAGAGCGCAGGCGTACCCCTGCCGAAATCATTTTGTTCGCAACCGAACCAATCAACCGAAACTTTGTATATCAGGGTTTCAGGAGTTCCAGTGGTTGCATTGGTGGTGACAATCTCAATCTCTCTTTGAAACAAACCGCTTTCATAGTAGAGTCGTGAATCGAAACCTTCAAAATCAAAGGTGTAGGTTTTATCATAGAATTCCATCGTCCCGTCAACTCCGCCGTTCTCATCGATCACCACCTCAACCGCGCAGGGCATGGCGGCACTCTGACAGAAACCGGCGTCGCAATTGTATTCGACATCCTGCCAGGCAAATCCCTGATGGGTGCCGACCAGTTTAGCTGGCAGAGGTTCGATGTCATATTCGATATGCAGCAGTGAACCAGGCAGATCGTACGCGGGTTTCTCCAGTTGAATTGTAAGACTGCCGTTACCGGTCTGATTGGGCACCCCACTGAGATAAAGCTGATTGTTGGTGATGACCAGCGACGTACCAGCGGGCACGCTACCATCAATCACCGATGCGGTGATATCCCCGGTTCCGTTGGAAACTATATTGAAAGGGCCGATATCCACAGCCATCCCCCGCAGCAGATCGACCTTCAGCGAATTTTCCTGCGAGGCGGAGCTGTCGAACCACCGATAATAGGCCAGACTCTCTGTATTAACCTCCAGCTGCGGCGAAAGCGGTTCCAGGGCGACAAAGTGCTGTAGCTCGCCGCGGTACATGGAACCTCCGCTGTCGTTGCTGACAACCATATCCACCCGCCAGAAATAGTTGCCCGGTTCCGTGAGCGGTATCGAAGCGGTAACGGTGGCCAGAGCTGTGACATTCTCAAAACGGGCTGTCTGAACAAGCTCGTCGGGCGAAGATCCGAAGTGCAGCTCATAGCTGACATCGGCCAGTTCTCCAGGCGCGTTGATCCACTCCAGAGTCGTCTGCCCCTCAAAAGGGATTGAGCCGAAATCCGGCGGGCTGAAAGCCTGCACTGGTTTTAAGCGAACCGCACGCAGCCGCACAAATCCCTGTGTCAGCAGGGGAACAGATGCCTGCCAGGTTTCATAAATTCCGTCCGCATGGAGAAGTTCGCGATCCATACCCTGAACACTCCAAGCTCCGTCAAGCCTCTCACAGTAAGTCGGCTCAATGATAACATCACGCACATCCATAGCTTTATTATATTGAACAACAAACTCTCCGTTGGAAACCGCGGCATCAGGATAAAGTGCCTCAGAGGTGTAACTCTGCATTGCATCGAGTCCGACAGCGTATTTTAAAAGATTGGGTATTGAATCTCCGGCAGGCGTATCGGTTTCACCGCGCATTGCAATCGGAACCCCCTCCAGCGCAATCCATTGATTGAACGGCAGGCCCTGCACAGCGGAGTAAACCACAGGAACCGGATAACCATCCATCCGCCACAGAGTTGTGAAATCCCAGCCGGCAGCGGTGAAGGTTGATTGCGTCTGCATTTCAGCCGTTGTTTTTCCCAGTGCTCCGGCGGCACTGGGCAATGAACATATATCGCTGTTCCAGAAGCAGGCTGATATAAACGAATCGGTATTCAAGCGGCAGAAACTGCTGACTATATTACGCGGACTTCCCGTTACAGCGCAAACCGCATAGCAGTTGCTGATAACACCGGCATCCGTATTCTGAGCGCAGAAGCCGCCGATATAGTTATTTCCTGTTACATCGCCTGTCGCAAAAGAGTCTGTGATCACACCGCCGCTGTTACTACCGCAGAAACCGCCGATATAATAAAGTCCGCTAATTGAAATATCACGGACAGCGCATTCGCTGACAGATGCGCCGCTGTTATATCCGCAAAGAGCACCGACATAGCCATACGGTGTGGCGGAGCCGCCGATACTCACAGAGGCCAGTCCCAGACGCATAATCCGGCATCCGGTGCCCTCGATGCGTCCGAAGAGTCCCAGAAAAGCTTCCTGGGATGCTGTGACGGATATCTGCAGATTGCTGATCACATGACCGCAGCCGTCAAAAACACCGCTGAAGGGTATGCCGCTGAAGGTCTGACCCGCTGCCGCGTTAGAAGCGATCGGTGCCCGGTTAAAAACCTCGCCTGTCAGATCGATATCGGCAGTCAAAGCGAAATATTTATCATAATCATTGGTTTGCTCACACAGCGTCAGCAGATCATTTTTATCCGCGATCAGATAGGGATCGCTCTGCGTGCCGCTGCCACCACTGTAAGCGGCGGCATGCAGTTCAGCGGCGGAGAGTAAAGCGATAACAGTGATCAAAAAAGCGTAAGGTACCGCCTTGAAAGAGGAAAGAAGATTTTTCATAGCCAAAGATAAACAAATTTATTTTTCTGCCGCTTTTATTCCGGCAGGTGTGTCGCACGTAACTTAAAGAAAGCCGCATCGCCTCCGTAAAGGACAGCCTGCCAGATTTCCCGATTATCCTCTGTTTCGCCGACCTTTGTTATGGTTAATCCCTGGGCGGTCCATCCACCCGAGAGATCATAGGCCCACAGAGGTTCGAGCAGCACACTGACGGCAGCTTTTGATTTATAATATATAACCGCGAATTCATTCTGATCGTGATTTACGCTGATATTCATGTAGTCCGCAGTTGTCGCGGGCGTCATCGCAGGCAGGCCGCAGGCATATTTCAATAGATTGGGAATGCCGTCATCAGCGGGCGTATCGCTTGCACCGCTCTCGCCGGGCGGAACCCCTTCATCCAGCAGCCACTCTGAATATGCCCTGGGGCCCGGATCGGTTAAACGCACATTGTCAATCGCGATATCGCCAAGTTCGAATTGCCCGGAAATAGCGACAAAACGAATTTTTACCACATCACCCGCAAACGGGGAAAGATTGACAGTAGCGGAACTCCACTGCTCGGATGAGCTGAAATGCTGTTGACCGACCATGCTCCAGACATTGCTGTGCCAGATTGTCCCGTCAAAAACATCAACCGTTAAAGAACCGATATGAGGTCCGTACATATGGTAGTCAAACTCCAGCAACGGGGAAATAGAAGAGGACAGATCAAACTCTGTTTCTACAGCAGCCGATTTGTTCGGACAGTTGCCAGAGGCTTCAATATAGAGATAGTTGCTACCATCTGATGCAGATGCGGGACCGGTGTGATCGGAAGGAGTGGGGCCGCTGTTCAGCGACCAGTTAAAATCAAAACCCGAAGACGCATCCCAAGTCCGCATGCCATACTCAAAGCTGTTGGTAACAGGAGGGGATGCCGGTGGGATGTCAAGAATAGTAATATCAGAGTGAACAGATGAATTCCGATATGTCATAGTAACAGTAACGGTATAATTAGAAGGAACAACACCGGCAGTGAAAAGACCGTCCGCAACGGATGCAACGGGATCATCCACACTCCATTCGGCTTCCTGAGTGATTTGTTCGTGAGTTCCACCCTCATAATAGGCAAATCCTTCAAGTTGAATCGACTGTCTTTCAAACACCTCGCGCAAGCCATCAATGATGATAAACAGCGGATCATTCAGAATCGTGACGGTCTTATCAACCGACAAACCCTGATAACTCATTGTAACCGTAACCTCTTCATGGGAATTGGAATTGACGATCCCTGCATTGAGCAGACCATTGGTTACAGAGGCATACTCTGAAGGGCTGGCCGTCCATACAGCATTTGTAGTTATCTTTTCACTGCTTCCATCATCATAAAATGCCCATCCCTCAAGCTGTAGCGATTGCATTTCCGAAACTTCACCTGACCCCTCGACACTGATAGAGGATAACGCCTTGCCCACATTGTCGGTCAGCCGCACATTGTCCACAGCGATATCGCCAAGAAAGGAGTTGCCGGTAACCACACGAAAACGGATTTTGATCAGAGAATCGGCGAATCCGGCAAGATCCAAAGTTGCCGTTGACCAGAGAGCGTTGGAAAAGGTATGCTGCTGTCCGGTGATACTCCAGAGTGCTTCAATCCAGTTGCGCCCGTTGAAAACATCCACACTCAGCGAACCGGCAGCCAGCCCGTAAGCGTGATAGTCGAACTGAAGAAGCGGCTCACTCGCAGTGCGCAAATCAAACGCAGCTTCGAGTGCTGCAACCTGCTGGGGCACGTGATCACTGGCATCCGCATAGATATACCAGACTCCGTCAGAGGCGTTGGCCGGCCCGGTACCCGGCGACTCGGTGGGACCGCTTTCAAGCAGCCACTCAAAGTCGCTGATCTCTGACGGCAACCAGATACCCAAACCGCTCTCAAAACTGGTGGCATACGGCACACTCTGATATGTCGGATCAACCTCAAAATCAACTCCGCTGAGCAGCGGATAACCCTGCATATACCAGATATCCTCACTGCCGTTGACGCTCTCTCCGACAAAATCCCAGCCTGCTGCGGTATAGGTTGTGAGGCTCTGCATAGCGGCGGTGTTGGTGGCTGTGCCTCCCGAACTGACGTATGTTTCTGAGTTTTCAACATCCCAGAAGCATTGCTGGACCGTTCCGGCGTTGTTTCCGCAGAATCCGCCGACATCCTCTGATCCCGCACCCGCAATCACCTTGCCGGTGGAATAAGAGTAATCCACACTCCCGAAATTATGACCGCAGAATCCGCCGATATAGTAGGAGTTGGTACCGCACTCCACCGTGTCGCGTGTGAAACAATTCCGTATCGTCCCCACATTTTCACCGCAGAATCCGCCGATTTTGCTGACTGTACCGGTGGCTTGCAGAGCACCGCCGGCGACATACGACTTCTCGATGACACCTGAGTTAACTCCGCAGAATCCGCCAGCCTGGTTCGGTTCGCCGCCCAGCTCGGAAAATCCGGAGGCGTAGCAGGCTGTTATCTCGGCATCAGCTTCGGCACGTCCGCAGAAACCACCAAACCCGCCTGAAAAGTATGTGTAACAGCTGAGCGAGAAGCTGGCTGAGGAATCCGCACATCTGCCGTTGATTACACCGGCAAATCCGCCGATGCCGTCGGCATCTTCATCGCCCGCAATCGTGACTGTGGCGGAACAGTTCGAGACCATACCGCCGCAGTAGCCCGCCAGTCCGCCGGCGGTCTGGATGTCAATTGCATCTATGGTGCACTCAGCTGACGAGTCAAAGAGGTGATTTGTGACCAGACCCGTCCAGTTCTGGTTTTCGGTTATCGGAGCGAGATACCCTATCAGCCCGCCGACATATTCGGAAGAGACACACTGAATGTCGACAGCGGTGGCGTGGCAGTTACTGATTGTTGAACCTATGCTGTGACCGCAGAGTGCCCCGATATTCGACGATAAATCTAAATCGGAAAGCTTGATCTGATCAAGCAGGAGATTTTTGATTTCGGCCTCTGATATGTAGCCGAAAAGACCGGCGGCCTCCGGCGGCCAATCCCCCGCACTCAGAGTAAAGTTGTCAATGGTGTGTCCGCCGCCATCAAAGACCCCGGAGAAGGGTTCCATTGAGTCGGGGGCGATGATCGGCGCATCATAGATAGCACCAGGCAGATCGATATCCGCCGTAACAAGAAAATGTCTGTCGTAATGATCAAAGGAGTTTTCGGCGATCGCCAGCAAATCCGCTTTGTTGGCGATTAGATAGGGAAACTGTGATGAGCCGTTGCCGCCGCTGTAATTGCCGTCGCTGGCACCGTCAACCAGCACAATATCATCAATTGCCATATCACTCAGATATCCGCTGCCTGTCACACCGCGGAATCTGACCAGGGCATTGGTAACGCCAGCCGTTGCACTCAGATCAACCTCCGCCCGCGACCATTCCGCATCTTCGCTGGCATGCTGTTCGCCGCTGATCTCCCACACCGAAAGATGCCAGGCGGAACCGTCGAAAAGATCAACATGCAGTGAGCCCATCTGCGCACCGTGCATATGATAGCTGAAGATCAGCCGGGGCAGTTCAAACTGCGTAAAATTAAACTCTGCTTCCACTGCTGCGGTTTTAGCGGGAAATTGGCGGGTGGCTGCTTCAACATAGAGATACCAATCGCCGTCGGCCGCATCATTTGGCCCGGTATTCGCTGTGGGTGTTGCACCGCTATCACGATACCAGATTGTATCCAGCCCGCTGACATTACTCCACAGACCCATGTCCTCCTCAAAGCTCTCGGTGTATCCGCTGCCCGGATCAGGTGTGGACTCATCGACAACAGTAACACTCTGAGTGGCGACCAGACCATCGTATTGCGCTATGACGAACAACTCAGTATCTTCAGCAACTGCCGAGGGTGTCAGAACACCCGCCTCAATCGTCGCGATTTGCGCAGGGAAAACCGACCATTGCGCCGCATCGGTGACGTCATTAGTGTCTTCGTTTGAGAGATAGGCGCGTGCAATAAAAGTTGCAGTGTCGCTCTCGTTTACTCTCTCCGCACCCTCTATATCCAGCCAGACCACCAAGACTGGCGGGGGAACGACAACGCGCCTCAAAGCAGGGTATCCATCCATCTGCCACACAGTCGTGAAGTCCCAACCGACACCGGTGAAATTGGATTGTGTCTGCATCTGCAGTGTAGTCAATCCTGTACCCGCAGCGCCTGCGGTGGCACTGATGCCGGAGCTTTCAATATCCCAACAACTTTTAGTGACCTGGGTGGATTTGTTTGCGCCGCAGAGACCGCCGACGTAATCAACACCACTGACCGTTCCGGTGGAGTAGCAGCGGGTGATCACCGCAATGGTTTCGTTGTAACCGCACAGGCCCCCGCTGTTATTGCCCGATGCACTGACCGACCCGCGGGCGTATGAGTCCGCGATTGCGCCGAAGTTCGAGCCGCACAAACCACCCACTGTGTTGCCGCCATGCACAGCGGATGTTGAGAAACACTCCTGAATCTGTCCGTTTGAGTCATTCTTGCCGCAAAGACCACCGAGTCGTTTACTGGAAGCACCGCCATTAACCGTACCGTGCGAGAAGCTGAACTCTATCCGTCCGTTGTTATAACCGCACAATTCGCCGGAATGATACTCACCGGCCTGCATGGTGACGTCGGAGAAACAGCGGGAAACTGTCCCGTGATTATTGCCGCAGACTCCGCCGCAGTCGGAGTTTCCAGCCGTCATTTCGCCGGATACACTGACGTTGTTTATCCAGCCGTGGTTCGAGCCGCACAAACCGCCCACCCCCAGGTCACAAGCTGCCCCCTCAATCTCAACAGCATAGAGTTGCAGATTCTGAATCGTACCCGAGTTGTATCCAAACATAGCAACGAAGGACGATGAGGCCGCTCCATTGATTTTAAGGTTGCGGACAAGGTGACCGTCTCCGTCATATCGTCCGGTGAAGGGGGTGCCGGAAAACTCATCTGTTGACGAATCGGTGTCCGGTGCAATCACTGCCTGTTCAAAGGTGTATCCCCACAGATCAATATCGTTGTTTTGGATGAAATAGCGGCTGTAGTGGGATGGTGTTTCGGCAAGTTGCAGCAAATCCGCCACACTGCTGATCTGATATGGATCGGCGGCAGTGCCCGATCCCCCGCTGTAGGCAAATACTGTGGCCGGCAGAACGAGAGCAGATATCAAAAATAATTTGGCAATCCTTCGTCTCATGTTAATTCTGGCGGTTCACTCCGCCATCTGCGGATGCACCGCCTTCCCCTTCTATTTTTACGCGACAGCCAACCGGAAAAGTTTTGCTGAAACATCAGCCAGCCGTTACTTTTCCGACAGCGGCTGGCTACGGTGCGGCATCTCAATTGATTTCCAGTTGCCAGGCGGATGACCTGGTGTACTGATAAACGGGATCTTCCGGATAAATTACAAAGTTTTGCGAAGTACGCAGCGTATAGGCTCTGGCCGCAACTGATTCCAGCCCGTTCACATTTTTGAAATAGGGTGTCAGAACACCCTGCCCCGAGTGACCGTCGGCAGTGACCGAAATCACGCCGGTGTCCAGATTGACACTCAGCGACATTCCCTCCTGCGAATCTATCACAAACGAATTGCCGTCGGCAGCAAAATCAACAACGGTCAGATTGTCCTCGAAAACCGGATACCGGGCGACAAATCCCGCCACATCCTGATAGAGTTCAAACAGATTTTTAGTGTTGTCGTATTTACCGCCGCACACACCGTTGAAATTTCGTTTAAAGCCCTCATTGTAATAGCCGTTGGCCTGCGGGTCCATATTAACCCAGGTACTCTCTCTGACCTCAACAACAATCGTGCCATTCAGCTCCTTGAAATGCAGCTGCATATACACGACTCCTCCATCATAGGCGGACGGAAGAGTGCGAAGCTCTGTAAACGCAAGTGTGTCCTCACACTGACTTGCGACATAAAGTTTCGTTGTGGCACTGATACTCTCTCCATCAGCCATTTTGCCGGCAATTGCTATGGCACCCTGATCATTGATAGTCAAGGTGAGGTAACCGTTACCGAAGGAATCATAATTCTGAGAAGAGAAATCATTGTCTTCCAGGCTCACCGTATAATAACCCTGCAACTGATCAAGCACCTGCTGATCATACAGATCGTATCCGCCATTGCCGCTGCTCCAGATATCCGGATATGCATAACCCGAAGTCATTGTGGCAGCGGGGAAATAATCCTGCGTGAAGGGATCATATTCCAGGTACCAGTGTTCCATGCTGATATCAGCCACCGGGGTCCCGTTATAGCCTTCAGCCTGGTCGCAATTCCAGTTGATGCTCACCGTGTAGTCAATGCTTGTGTCCGCATCGATATCATCGCGGTAGCTTTTCTCAAAGATGCCAAGCCGGTAATAGGTGTCGGCATCAAAATTCCCCATGCTCTGGGAGTAGCTTTTCCCGGGCAGCTGAAATGAAACACTGACTGCTCCCTGGGCGGTAACCGTCACCACAGCCGGAGTCGGCAGGGTGGCCGAGGAGCAGAAACCATCCGGAGTGCAGTTATATTCAGCGTCATACCATACAAACCCCTTGTACTGACCGACCAATTTGGCTGGCAGAGGTTTTACCTCATAATTCAAGATCAGAGTCGTTCCCGGAATCTCGACGCCGCCAGCCAACATGGCTATACGCAGAACCGCTGTGCCGCTCTCTATCTGCGAGGGGGTGCCGCTTAAAAATATAAGACCGCTTTCAGTATCCACAACCGGCGTTATTCCCGTCGGAAGCGATCCACTGATCACATTGACAACAATCTCCTCGGCCGCGCTGTCCGCCGTGTAACCGAGCGGCCCGATATTCACGTCGAAGCCCTGAATAAGAGAGATGTCTATTGATGAGCCGTCTAAAGCCATCTTTTCAAACCAGCTGTATCCCTGTAAATTCTCCTCTGACACAATAAACTGGGGTGCTGTGGCGTCGAGCAGACTGAAGGTCGCAGGGTCGCTGCTGAAGTTGAAAATTGCGTCCCCAACCTGAACGAAGGTATCCACAAGCCAGCTCATGTTTCCTGTTGTATCAAACAGTACCGGATATGACACAGTCGCGGTGCTTTCAAACTCGACAACCGTGTCGAGCAGCTGCATATTATCGACGCCACTGCCCGCATACAACTGGTAGCCGGCAGTTACCCCCGGAACTTCACAGAGACCGCACAGAACATTCGACCAGACAAACTCTTTTTCGCCCAGCAGAACAGTGGCTCCGTCTGCCGGTACAAGAAGTTCAGCTTTGTCAAGTGGCACATATTCAGGATCGATGATCCAAGCGAAATCACCAGCAACAGTGGCAGCGCTCCGCTCAAAGATGAAACTGACCGAATGAGTGCCCTCAGGAACAACGACCGCCTTAGGTTCATCCTCATTACCTGTTGCCTCAACGGTGTAAAGTGTCTGGTCAACCATAACATGGAATGTGCCTGCCCCCGGCCCGCTCATATCCGCACTGCTGATACCCGCGTAAAATGTCAGTACGCCGGGACCGGTCATGGAGCTCTGCAGCACACAGCTCTGGCCGATCGAGTCAGGACACATCGAACGCAGCATGTTCTCGCCGCCGTCCAGAGCCGCTCTGGGATAAAACCACTCATCATTCGATGTTGTAAAGGGAATCCTGCCGAAGACACTCAGATAGTCAGCCACCGAAGAGCCGTACTCAGCGTCAATTATCTCCAACTCAAAACAGTTGGCCGTGGCGTTAACCGCAATATCGGGTGAGGTCAACAGCACTTCAACCCTGTAAGGCAGCTGCACACCGCTCAGAACAGGAGCTGTCGCCGTGGAAAACTTGACGCCCTCTTCGCCATCCGCCCAGCTCAGCGGCTGGAACACTATGCCGCTCTCCGGCGGAGTAAGGTCAAAATACGCGTC
>JAGYOL010000053.1 GCA_018399555.1 Kiritimatiellia bacterium
GCGGGGAAGGTCGCTCATCCGGCGGCGGTCATCCGGTTTCACCCTGGGGCAAACTCTCCAAGGGCGGCAAGACGCGCAATCGTAAAAAGGCCAGCAACAGATTTATTCTTAAGAGGAGAAAGTAACGCATGGCAAGGTCAATCAAAAAAGGCCCTTATGTAGAGAAGAGCCTGCTCGCAAAGGTCGAGAAGATGAATGCCGCCGGCAGGAAACAGCCGATCAAAACGTGGTCGCGCCGATCCATGATTCTGCCGGATTTTGTTGGACACACCTTTGCCATACACAATGGCAAACAGCATGTACCGATTTTCATAACCGAAAACATGGTTGGTCACCGTCTGGGCGAGTTTGCTCCGACCAGAACCTTCCGTGCGCATGGTGGAAGCGGTAAGTAAGGGAGATGCGAACAATGGAAGTTACTGCCGTTACACGTAATTGCAGAATGTCGGCGCAGAAGGGACGTCCTCTGGCCCGTGAGGTTCAGGGGCTGTCGGTTGCCGACGCTCTGAAGATAGTTGAGTTCTCGCCGCGCAAAGCTGCGACGATTCTGAGCGCGACGCTCAAATCGGCGGTTGCCAACGCGAAGAACAACGAGAACCTTGATGTGGACTCGCTGAAGGTCAAACTCAGTGTGTTTGATGAGGGTGCGCGTATGCGTCGTTTCTGGCCGAGAGCCCGCGGAAGTGCGAGTCCGATCAAGAAACGTCTGTGTCATTGTAAGGTGGTCCTGACCGACGGTCAGTAGGCCGGCGTCTTTTTCAGGAATTAAGGAGCGTAAAGTTGGGACAGAAAGTTAATCCAATTGGTTTTCGAGTCGCGGTGAACAAACAGTGGCGTAGCCGCTGGTATGCCAACAAGAAGCAGTTCGGCGAATTGCTTGCGGAAGACTCGATGATTCGTGAAACGGTTAAGAAGCGTCTGGAGAGCGCAGCGATCACTAAGATCCTCATCGAAAGATATGCCAACCGTGTGCGAGTGAATCTTTACACGGCCCGTCCGGGAGTGGTCATCGGCCGCAAAGGGCAGGATGTCGATAAGATACGTCAGGAGCTGGGAGCCAAAACCGGCAAGGAAATCTATCTGGAGATTCACGAAGTGCGTGATCCGGATGCTGATGCTCAGCTGGTTGCCGAAAACATAGCGCAGCAAGTTGAGCGGCGTGTGGCTATCAAACGTGCCATGAAGCGGGCCGAGAAGGTTGCCATGGATATGGGCGTTGATGGGATTAAGATCCGCTGTGCGGGTCGCATCAACGGTGCCGAGATAGCGCGGGTTGAGTGGAGCAAGCAAGGCAAGGTGCCGTTGCATACACTGCGGGCCAATATCGATTACGGTACGGCTGAAGCGGCGACCACGGCGGGGCGCATCGGTATAAAAGTATGGATTTGTAAAAAAGAAGATTTCCAGCCGGTACGCACCGGTGGACAGAGGAGGAGAAGAGATGCCTCTAATGCCTAAAAGGGTTAAACACCGCAAACATAACAAGGGTAATCGTGCCGGGTATGCCACTTCGGGTGACACACTGGCCTACGGTGAGTACGGTCTGAAGTCGATGGATCGCGGTTATCTGACCAACACCCAGATTGAAGCGTGCCGTGTTGTGATCAACCGTCACATGAAACGTAAAGGCAAGCTGTGGATCCGCGTATTCCCCGACAAGCCGGTCACACGTAAACCGATAGAGGTTCGTATGGGTGGAGGTAAGGGCAATCCGGAGATGTGGGTAGCGGTTATAAAGCCCGGCAAGATATTGTTCGAGGTTGACGGTGTTCCGGACTCAGTTGCGCGTGAATGCCTGCGTCTGGCAGATACCAAGCTTGGCCTGCGCACGATTTTAATTACGCGTCATCACGATTAGAGGAGCACAGCAGCGATGAAAGCAAGAGAGCTTAGAGAGATGGGGGTTGTGGAGCTGGATCAGCGCATCCAGGCTATGACTCAGGAGTTGACAGATTTGCGTATCAGGCATAAATCAGGCGCCGGGGTTGAAAAACCGATTCGTATTCGCACTTTGCGCCGTGAGATTGCCCGTATCAAAACCGTTAAAGCTCAGCAGGAGGCTAAATAATTATGGCCGAAACAGATAGTATCCGCGGCAACCGTAAAGTTCGTAAAGGAACGGTTGTAAGCAAAAGCGGTGATAAGTCGGCAGTCGTTCGCACTGAACGGCGCGAACGTCATCCGCTTTACGGCAAAGTTGTCCGTCGTTTTAAGAAGTATCATGCTCACGACGAAGATAACAGCGTCGCAGTTGGCGATGAAGTAACGATTGTTGAGACACGCCCTTTGAGTGCCACCAAGCGCTGGCGCATTGTCAAAGGGGAGGAGAAATAACCATGGTTCAGGAACAGACTGAATTAGTAGTGGCTGACAACACCGGTGCCAAACTGGCCATGTGTTTCCGTGTGCTGGGGCAGCGCAAAAAGTATGCTTACGTAGGCGATAAAATTCGTGTCGCGATCAAAGAGGCGGCGCCGGCCGGTGCCGTCAAAAAGGGTACTGTGCAGACTGCCATCATAGTCAGAACCGGGCAGCCGATACGCCGTCCGGACGGTTCATTCGTCAGGTTTGATCAAAATGCCTGTGTGATTGTTGATGGTAAGCTTAATCCGATAGGTTCGCGTATTTTCGGGCCGGTGGCCCGCGAACTGCGTGATAAGAATTTTATGAAGATTATTTCACTGGCTCCGGAAGTTGTCTGAGTCGGTTTAACTTCAGAACCGCGACGCTGATGACGCAGACCGTGCGAGCGGCGGATCAAAACGGTCGCGAGTTAGGAATAACATGAGTATTGCAAGAATAAAAAAAGGTGACACGGTTTACTGCACCACTGGTGAGTCAGCCGGGTTGACAGGCAAAGTCCTTAAAATCAACGTCGATAAGGATGTGGCCATTGTTGAGGGGCTTAACATGATCAAAAAGGCCATGCGACCTTCCGAAGCCTATCCGCAAGGCGGGTTTCTTGAGCGCGAGGCTCCGATTCACATGTCAAATCTTATGCCGTATGATCCGGACAAGAAGAAGGGTGTGCGCATCAGCCGTGTACGCGAGGGTGACAAGAAAGTGCGTAAATCCAAGGCGTCAGGAAAGTCTTTAGACTGAGGGGAGCGTTATGGCCAGACTAAAAGATAAGTATGTTAAAGAGTGGGCTCCCGCATTGCAGAAGCAGCTGGGTGTCACCAACAAAATGATGATACCGACGATTGAGAAGGTTGTTCTCAATATGGGATTCGGTATTGTGGAGAAGGATGTTCAACAGAAAATCATCGAGAATTTCGCCGCCTTTTCCGGGCAGCGCCCGGTGCTGTGCAAGGCACGTAAGAGTATTTCCAACTTCAAGTTGCGTGAGGGCATGGTGATTGGTGCCAAGGTAACACTGCGCGGCGAGCGCATGTGGGAGTTTCTTGACCGCATGATCAACAGTGCTCTGCCGCGTATCCGCGACTTCCGCGGAGTGCCCAAGCGTGGTTTTGATCATCGCGGTAATTACACGTTGGGAATGAAAGAGCATTCAATCTTTCCGGAGATTGTTGATCATGGTAACAACGCCGTTGATGTGGGGCTGGATGTCACATTCGTGACAACTGCCGCGAACGATGAGCAGGCTCGCGCGCTACTGAATATCATAGGCATGCCCTTTGCAGGCAGATAAGGAAGGATTTCGATCATGGCGAAAACTTGTATGATTGTCAAAGCCAAGCGTACTCCGAAGTTTTCTTCGCGCAAGTACTATCGGTGTTCACGCTGCGGACGTCCGCATGCGTATATTCGTAAGTTCCAGTTATGCCGTATCTGTTTCAGAGAGCAGGCTTTGGCTGGTAACATTCCCGGTGTGACGAAAGCAAGCTGGTAAGGAGAAATTAGAAAATGATGTCAGATCCTATAGCTGATATGCTATTGCGCATTCGCAATGCGCTCAATGCCGGTCACCCCAGTGTAGAAATGCCCGGTTCACGCCTGAAGGGCGAAATCGCCCGTGTTCTTAAGGACGAGGGCTACATTCTGGATTACGCTTTGAATAATGAAGTGCCGCGCGTTCTGAGTATTGAACTGAAATATGATGATGATGCTGAGCCGGCCATCCGCGGGCTACGGCGCGAGAGTCGTCCCGGACTGCGCAAATTTTGCGGAGTTCAGGAAATTCCGTATGTTCTGGGTGGTTTGGGTGTAGCTGTTCTGAGCACATCCAGCGGAGTACTGAGCGGCAAAGAGGCCCGCAGGCGCAAGCTGGGCGGAGAGTTAATCTGCACAATCTGGTAAGAGGGCTTGAATAATGTCAAGAATTGGTAATAAACCGATCGCTATACCCGAGGGGGTCTCTGTGACAGTTGATGGTTCAAAGGTCACTGTCAAAGGCAAACTGGGTGAACTTAGTCGCGATCTTGTCGAAGGAATCAGCGTGAAGGTTGAAGGGGACACTGTAAATGTGGCTCGTGCCGATGAGTCACGTAAGCTGCGCAGTTGTCATGGCTTAAGCCGCTCTCTGATCTTCAATATGGTCGAGGGAGTCAGCAAGGGCTATAAAAAAGAGCTGACAATCGAAGGTACCGGTTTCAAAGCTGCAAATAACGGCAAAATACTGAGTCTTAATCTTGGTTTCGCTTACGCCAAGGAGTATGTGATACCCGATGGTATCACAGTTACCGTGGAGAACAACGGAGTCAAGCTGGCTGTTGAGGGTATCAGCAAGGAGCTTGTCGGCCAGGCAGCCGCCCGTATTCGCAGTTACTATCCGGCCGAGCCTTACAAGGGTAAGGGGATCAAGTATGCTAACGAAGTTATTCGTCGCAAGCAGGGTAAAACAGTTGCATAATGCCTGAACGGAGCTGAAAAGAATGAGTTTTAATCGTAAAGAACAACGTAATCGCCGCCATCTGCGCATTAGACAGCGCATCAAGGGCACGGCTGAGCGTCCACGCATGGCAATCTTTGTGTCGAACAAGCACATGTATGTGCAGTTCATAAACGACATTACCATGCAAACAATCGCTTCCACCTCGACTTTGAAGGACGGCAGAAACTGTAATATGGAAACAGCTAGGCTGGTGGGCGCCAGTGCTGCTGAAGCCGCCATAGCCAAGGGCATTTCAGCAGTAGTTGTTGACCGTGGTGGTTTTTCCTTCCATGGCCGTGTGAAACAGATCGTGGACTCCGCGGTCGAGAACGGTCTGGTGGTTAGCCTCAAGGAAAAGAAGGAAAACGCTAAGGAGGCGAAATGATTGCTGATGAAAGATACTCTCGCGATAATAAACAGAGTGAGTATGACGAGCGTGTCGTGTTTGTGAACCGTTGCGCCAAGGTTGTCAAAGGTGGACGCCGTTTCAGCTTCAGTGCTGTGGTGGTTGTCGGTGATCGCGACGGTCGTGTCGGTTTCGGTTTTGGTAAGGCCAATGAGGTCAGTGATGCCATCCGCAAAGGTGGTGAGGCGGCCCGCAAGGATATGATGGCGGTTAAACTCAAGGGCAAAACCATTCCACATGAGGTTACCGGTGAGTGTGACGGCGGTTATATTCTGCTGAAGCCGGCTCCTGAAGGTACCGGTCTGATTGTTGGCGGCGGTATGCGCCCGGTGCTTGAAGCGGCCGGCGTTCGTGATGCCGTCGGTAAATCGCTTGGCAGTAAAAACCGTCTGAATGTGGTTAAGGCCACGATTGATGCTTTAATGAAACTGCGTTCCGCCGAAGAGATTGCGGCGAGTCGCGCTTGACTTGGTTTTGCCCGGCGGCATCCGCCGTCAAGGGTTGGCTTTATTGTAACTGACAATTCATCTCCAACAGGAGGGTATCATGGATTTATCATCACTTAAAAACACGCCGGGATCGCGTAAATCACGCAAACGTCTCGGACGGGGCCGGGCTTCCGGCACCGGCAAGACCTCTTCACACGGACACAAGGGTCAGATGGCCCGCAAGGGACATAAACGCAAACTGGGATTTGAGGGCGGTCAGATGCCGCTTATGCGGCGTCTGCCCAAACGTGGGTTCAATAATCCGACACGTGTGGAATACTGCCCGGTTAATGTGAGCAGACTTGAAAACTTCGAGGATGGCACTGAAATCACCCTGGCGCTTTTGAAAAAAAACGGCATTTACTCAAATAAATTTGCCGGTGTCAAAATTCTTGGTTGCGGCGACTTGACCAAAAAACTGGTTGTAAAAGTCAATGGGGTCAGTGCGTCCGCAAAAGCAAAAATTGAAGCTGCCGGAGGCAGTGTTGAACTAGTCTAAGGGACGTCACCATGCCCATGCTTGCTACATTTGCGAATACATTCAAGATTCCTGATCTCAGGAAACGCATCCTGTTAACTCTTGCGCTGGTGTTTGTCTGTCGCCTGATCTCGATGGTACCTACACCGGGAGTTGACTGGCTGACTTTACAGACTGAGCTTGCCAGGCTGCGTGAGCAATCTGGTGTGGGCGGCGGACTGATGGACTGGTTTAATGTGTTCAGCGGTGGTGCGCTCGATCAGTGTTCTGTCGGTTTTCTGAGTATATGGCCGTACATCAGTGCCTCAATTATCATTCAGCTGATGACCGCGGTGATTCCGCAGCTTGAGCGATTGGCGCGTGAGGGTGAACCCGGACGCATGAAGATCAATCAGTACACGCGTTATCTTACAATAGCTATCTGTATGTTTCAGGCTTTCGGATTGGCTACCGCCTTGCAGCATCCCGCCAGCATGGGGTTGGGCGATATCACGATTGTTACCCGACCTGGGATATCGTTTAACATTATTACGGCAATATGTATGACGGCTGCCTCTCTGCTGGTCATGTGGATTGCAGATCAGATCAGTCAGCGCGGCATCGGTAACGGTACTTCGCTGATCATTATGATCAACATAACCTCCCGTCTGCCTGATGCGATCGGTTCTGCCTGGGTGCGATATTTCGGATTGCGCGGGACGGAGGCCACAAATTCACCGGTCGAGTTGCTGCTGCTGCTGCTCTTCGGATTCGCGGTTACAATGGGAACGGTTATGTTGACTCAAGGTGTACGCAAGGTGCCGATTCATTCGACGCGCAAGGCGACCGGCGGATCGGGAGCCTACGGTCGCATGCAACAGACCTATATGCCGCTGCGTGTTAATTATACCGGAGTTATGCCGATAATCTTCGCCGGACCCCTGATTCAGTTTCCGGCTATTGCACTAAGTAAAATGCCCGGCGATAACGGCTTTTCGATCTGGCTGCGCAAAATAGGTGCTAATCTCGGTGACATGACCAGCGCACTTCATCTGAGTATCTATGCGCTGTTGATTATGTTCTTTGCCTTTTTCTGGGTAGCAACCCAGTTCAATGCGATACGCATTTCCGAGGGGCTCAAGAGAGACGGTTCCTATGTTCCCGGTGTTCGTCCGGGAATGGCTACTGCTGAATATCTGGATGCTCTGATGACCCGTGTTACGCTGATCGGCGGTGTCGGGCTGCTGGTTGTCGCGCTGGTCCCTCAGGTTTTACGTGGGTGGATGAGTTTACCTTGGGCGATGGCTTCGTTTTTCGGAGGAACTTCGCTGCTGATTATCGTGGGTGTGGCTCTTGACACTCTGCGCCAGATGGAGTCATTTCTGTTGATGCGCAATTATGACGGGTTTTTAAAGCACGGCACTTTGCGAGGCAGACGATAGATTTGCCATGTGGAGTTTAATTAAAAAGCACCCGGACTTCGATCCGAGTGCTTTTTTGCATGTTAATCACTCTGCGGTTTTTATCGGGCGCGCCACTCTCTGGGAGTGATGCCGAATTCACGTTTAAACTGCATGGCTAGGTGCTGCGAAGAGGAAAAACCGAGGTTGTGAGCGATCTGCGTTATGGACAGATCTCTTTGCAGCAGAACTTTGCGTGCCTTCTGTAAACGGCAGTTTAAAAGAAATGTGTAGGGTGGCAGACCGGTCAGTTCTTTAAAGCGTGTATTAAGGAGGCTTTCGGAAAGAGCACAGTTGCGCGTCAGCATCTCGACCGGGTAATCATGTTCGGGATTTTTGCGCATTGTATCGATAAGTTGCAGCAGGCGCTGATCAGGTTCGGTCGGCAACGGCTTTTCATGTGCAGTTTCAATCAATGCCAGCAGCAGATCAAGTACGGAGCTGCGCATTGAAAGTGTACGCAATGCGCCAGGCTCAAGTTCGTCATGCGTTCTGAACAGACGCTGAAAATCCTTTCGCAGCGTTTCACAGCCTTTACATAATTTATTCGGCAGGGTCAGCAGAGTGTCACGCAGTACATCCGACTCGGCAACCGGAAGATGCAGAAGAGCTGCATTTTTTCTGCCCGGACGGAAGAGCATCCAGTACATCACCAGACCTTTGGGGTTGGTTAACAGACGGTGACTTTCATTCGGAAGGGTTACAAAAACATTGCCGGGCAGCAAGTGATAAGAACTTCCTTCACTTTCAAAGACCAGTGAGCCGCGCATGCAGAGAGTAATTTCGACGCACCCCGGGTGCCGGTGTTCTGAAACTGCTGCACGTTTCCGCTGAAAATGGCTGCGACCCAGCGCAGGCACACAGGGCAGTCCTGCCTGTTCCAGGTTCAGTACCTGACGTTCGGCTGTTTTTTCATAATCGAAAGGCAGTGTGCAGATGGATTCTCTCATGGAGTCATTCTATTTACTTTTCCTGCTGAAATCAACGGTGTTGATGGTAAAAAAAACACAATGACAAAATTTTAACTGCGTATCGGCACTTATATGTGTGATAATTGCAATGTCCGTAGTTTTATGAAAGGTGATAAGAGTGATGAAACGTATCAGCAAGATATTTATGAGCGTCTGTGTTTTAGCGGTACTACAGTTCTCGGTTATGGGCAATCAGTTGACAGGAAATGCGGCAGGAGTGGAATCAAAGATTCCAATTGTTGATTTATCACAGGATAAGGCGCGACATGTGGTAATTGCCGAGGGTACATCCGAGTTGTATCAAGGTCATCCGACCACGGTGGCTATGCCTGATGGGAAGACAATCTTCTGTGTATGGTGTGTTAATCACGGAGGTGCTGCAGGACCGATGGCACGTAGTCGTGACGGCGGCATAAGCTGGGAACGGCTTGACGAACGTATGCCTGCCGGATATCGGACGCACCAGAACTGTCCAAGCATCTACCGGTTGGTTGATCCGCAGGGTAAAGCAAGGCTGTGGGTCTGGTCGGCGGCCAAAGATACACGGCAAGGATTGCCTATGCCGAGTATCATGAGCGAGGACGATGGTGAAAGTTGGCGGGAGATGCCGCCGCTCGGCGAGTCTTTCTACTGCGTAATGACCTTCAGCAGCATGGTGCGATTGAAAGACGGCAGTTATCTCGGCCTGTACCATCGCGGAGAAACCAAAGGGGAAGGAAAGAAATATCTCGAAGTGGTTCAGAGTGTGAGCAGAGACGGAGGATTCACCTGGAGTGCTCCGCACGCGGTCGCCAGAGTCGATGGTAAAAAACCTTGTGAACCGTTTATTTTCCGCTCACCTGACGGCGAGGAACTCTGCTGTCTTATGCGTGAAAACACGCATAAGGGCTGCAGTCTGCAGATGTTCAGCCGCAATGAAGGGCGGACCTGGAGCAAACCGGTTGATACTGTCTGGGGACTGACTGGTGACCGGCACATGGGTGTTTACGTGCCGGATGGACGGCTTGTGGTCGCTTTTCGAGATCAGGCACCGTTTTCACCGACACGCGGGCATTTCGTGGCATGGGTGGGCAGTTATGACGATATACGGCAGGGAGCATCCGGAGATTATCGCGTCAAGCTGTTGCACAGTTTCGCAGGAGGCGACTGTGGTTATCCCGGGATGGAGGTTTTCTCGGATGGAACAATTCTGGCGACAACCTACATAAAATACTGGAACGATGAACGTCGTCATTCAGTGATCTGCACAAGGTTCAGACTTTCGGAGACTGATTATTTGATAGGCACCGGATTACAGGAAAAAACACGTTAAAAGGAGATACATGCGTATTAAAGGATTAGTGGCAGCGCCATTCACGCCGTTCAGTGCAGATGGCAAGGTCAATTCAGCGATGATTGAGAAACTGGCGTATTCTTTGACCGCTAACAGGGTTGCCGGTGCTTTTGTCTGCGGCACAACCGGTGAGGGGGTTTCGATGACGGTCAGCGAGCGCAAGCTGGTGGCAGAGCACTGGCAAAGCTGCGCCGGCAGGCAACTCAAGATTATTGTACATGTCGGTCATACAGCGGTTGAGGATAGTCGCGCACTGGCGGCGCATGCGCAGATGATCGGAGCGGCGGCGGTCGGCTGCATGGCTCCCTATTGCTTCAAGCCCTCTGAGGTTGAGGACTTGGTTGATTTTTGTGCACAGGTTGCCGCAGCCGCACCGGAGCTTCCGTTTTACTACTATCATATCCCCTGTGTAACCGGTGTTAAGATAGCGGCCTCCGCTTTTCTGGAAGTTGCGGTTGAGCGTATTCCCAATTTGGCAGGCGTTAAATTCACCGATGAAAACCTGATGGATTTTGCGGAATGTGTAAACTTCGACAATGGGCGTTTTGACGCATTGTTCGGGCGTGACGAAATGTTGCTGGCCGGTCTGGCTGTGGGTGCGCAGGGTGCCATTGGCAGCACTTATAACTATGCCGCTCCGGTTTTCCTTGAAATTATGCGTGCCTTTGCTGCGGGTGATCTGAAAGCGGCGCGTCTGGCGCAGGCGCAGGCCAACGCTATGATCAAGGTTCTGATTCGTTATGGCGGCATGCCGCCGGCCGGCAAGGCGTTTATGAATTTAATCGGCTTGGACTGCGGCGGTTGTCGTAGGCCGCTGAGGGAATTATCCGTCGCTCAGTTTGAAGAGCTTCGCCAGGCTGCCGATGCGGCAGGCTTTCGGCAGATTGCCAGCAGATAGCTTGAACGAGGGAATTTGGCAGATGCGTTTATTCGGAGAAACAGTCGCGGTTGTATTGCTTGTCGCATTCAGTGTCGCGGCGGGGGATAATGGCGCTGCCTGGCATTTGAAATGGAGTGAACTGCCATCGCTGCCGGATACGCCAGGTGTGGCCGGGGCTTTTGTCGGGAACAGCGGTGACTGTCTGCTGGTGGCAGGCGGCGCCAATTTCGGTTCTCCGGTCTGGCAGAGTGACAAAGTATGGCATGATACTGTCTGGGCTTTGGAGCCGGCGGGACAGAGAACGTCTGTGGTCTGGTCGGTTGTCGGAAGATTGCCGCAACCATTGGCTTACGGCATGTCGGTTTCGCACAAAGGAAGAATCATCTGTATGGGTGGCGAGGATGGTGAAGTGGTTTCAGATGCCGTTTTTGTGCTGAGCTGGGAGCAGGAGAAGGGAGTTCTGCGCACCGAAAAACTGCCGTCGCTTCCGCGACCTTGTGCCTTTGGTCAGGCAACTCTGATTGGCGATACAATCTATGTTGCCGGTGGACAGTCAGAACGCGATATCGCTGCGGCGATGCGTAACTTCTGGCGTTTAAATCTGGCTCAGGCGTCACAGGCCGACTGGGGGTGGGAGTGTTTACCGCCGTGGCCCGGAACGGAGCGTGTGCTGCCTGTAATGGCTTCTCAAAATACCGGCAGCGATATCGGAGTCTATCTCTTCAGCGGGCGTTGCAAACGGAATGAAAAAACGGTTTTTTTAAAGGATGGATATCGTTTTAATCCGCGGCTCTACCCGGGTCAGGGTGGGATTTCATCGTGGAGTGGCGTGAGCGAAGTGCCTGAATGCGTTGCCGCCGGTTGTGCCGTGTCGTTTGGCGAGGCACACATTCTGGTTTTCGGTGGTGATAACGGTGCACTTTTCGAGCAGGCGGATGTTTTGCGTGATGCACATCCGGGTTTTTCTCGTCGTGCCTATGCTTATCATACCATCACAGATACCTGGGTGGATGCCGGGGAGACTCCGCTCAGTCAGGTAACCACAGTTGCGGTTCCCTGGGATGGCAGAATCATTATTCCCTCCGGTGAGATCAGACCGCGGGTTCGGACTCCGCGTGTGACAACCGTTGAGGTCTGCGGGATGCAGACGCATTTCGGCTGGGTGAATTATCTGGCATTGGGTTTATATTTAACGGCTATGCTGGGAATCGGTGTCAGGTTCGCCCGTAAAAACCGGAGCACGGACGATTATTTCCGCGGCGGGCAGAGGATCCCCTGGTGGGCAGCCGGCTGCAGTATTTTTGCGACCATGCTTTCATCGATCACCTTCATGGCCTTTCCGGCAGTGGCCTTTAAAACCGACTGGACCACCATGGGGATGCAATGGCTTATTCCACTGGTAAGTCTGTGGGTGGTCTGGCGAATCCTGCCGTTTTTCCGCAGGATAGATGCCACCAGCGCCTATGAATATCTGGAGAATCGCTTCAATTATCCGGCTCGTGTCGTTGGCAGTCTGCTTTTTACGCTCTTTCAGATCGGGCGTATGGGAGTGGTGCTCTACCTGCCCGCCCTGGCGTTGCAGGCTGTAACCGGGTTTGATCCGATCTTCTGCATACTGCTGATGGGGTTGGTTTCCGTGGTTTATTCGGCTATGGGCGGGATAGAGGCGGTTGTGTGGACCGACACCGTGCAGACATTTGTGCTGCTGGGAGGAGCCTTGTTAAGTCTGATCATTATTATCATGAGTCTGGATGGTGGTTTGGCAACATTTGTCGCAACGGCGTCCGGCAACCATAAATTTAATTTTGTGGAGTTTGATTTCAGTTCCACCAGCTATATGATACCGTCCCTCTGGGTGATAGTGATCGGCGGCCTTTTTCAGCATGTGTCGAGTTACACCGCCGATCAATCAGTTATTCAGCGTTACATGACAACCGACACGGAGAAGAATGCCGGCCGATCAATTTTGATCAATGGATTTATGGCAATACCGGCCTGTCTGCTATTTTTCGCTGTTGGTACCGGGCTCTACGTTTATTACAGTCACTTTCCGCATCAGCTGGATCCGACCTTCAAGGCGGATGCGGTCTTTCCGCTGTTCATTGCCACGCGTATGCCGCCGGTGGTGGCCGGTCTTGTGGTGGCTGGTGTTTTTGCAGCGGCTCAGTCAACCCTTTCAACCAGCATGAACTCGCTCTCAACAACATTGATAACCGATTTTGCCAGGCGCTGGAATATCTGCCGAAGTGATCTCGGATATCTGCGTCTGGCGCGGTTGTTAACCGTTCTGCTGGGTTCTCTGGGAACCGGCATGGCTGTGATGTTTGTATTAACGGATGTTTTTGACATATTCAACACCTACATCACAATTCTGGGGTTGTTCATGGGGGTCTTGTGCGGCATGTTTCTACTGGGGATGTTTTCACGACGTGCCAACTCAGGTGGCTGTCTGCAGGGAGCCTGTCTGAGTGCCGCAGTCTCACTCTGGCTGGCTTTCGGCTCGGGTCTGGATATCCACGGCTACCTTTATCCAGCGATTAGTGTGATTTTATGCTGCGTTACCGGGTATCTGCTCAGTCTGATAAGCGGCGGGAACACCTGATGCCGGATTGCAACGGTCGGTCCCGGATTCACTGGACGTTTTAGTCGTTTAATGAACCTCTGTACGTTTATCAACCAGCGCGGACATCTCCTCTTTTGTGATCTCTTCCACCTTCACATTATCGAAATAATAGAGTCCATTAGGCCAGTACGAATAGAGGCGTACCTTCATCTTTGTAATGCGTGGAGATTTAGCTGTGGGGTTGAACCCGATCGAAAAAGTGCGCCACTCTGTCGGGCTCGGCGAATGCGGTTCCAGACGTGTCTGGTAGGCATCCACCAGCACCTTACGACGAGGATGCATGAGAAAGCCCTTGATCCAGACAAAGGGTTTGCCTTCCCCCTTGAAATCCACGGTCAACTTGTAATCCTGGTCCGGCTTGACATCTATCAGCGCGGAGTCCAGCATCACTCCCTCGACTCCCCCGATTGTGCCGTAGCTCTTTTTTGATATCGGTTTCTTCTGCGGGGGCTTGAGTGTCGGATCATCCTTGAACTTTCTGTTCCATTCCAGAGCCTGCTGGCGTTCCACCTGGGTATCCATTTTAACGATACGCCCGCGTCCCTCCTCCATCTCAAAGAAAGAGGTCAGACCATCCGCCCGCTCCCAGTGCAGGGCATACTCAGTGCCCTCATCAAAACTACCGTTCTTAATTAGGTTTTCCTCGGCCAGCATGAGCATAGGGCATAGAGCATAGAGCATGGAGAAAATTGTGAAAAGTTGAAAGTGGAATGTAGAATGTGTTTTCATATGTATATTCTCTCGGTCCGGTTTTCAACAGCCTGTTGACAATGAAAACACGCTGCATTGGACGCAATAATTTCACCTTCCGTTAATTTCTCAACAACCAGCAGATCTTCATCAGCCTTCATCAGCCATTGCTGGATATACTCTTTCTCTGGAGGAGTCATAATGCAACTCCCTCGCTAATTGCAGTCTTAACAACATGACCAACAAGCTCTTTTTTTACGGCGATCTCATTTTCGCTTTCGATCAGAATATCAGCAGGAATTTTATGTTCTGCCAATCTCTTTCTTAAATCCGCTTTTATAGAACGCTTTTTCAGCACATCCAACACATCTTTGGTTATAACAAGGAAATCGTAATCACTTGAAGCTGTTTCTTCTTTACGGGATCTTGATCCAAACAGAACAACCCTGCTCTTAGGAAGCAATTCATTTACACTTTTTTTAATAATGCGCAAACAATCTATTTCATTCGTATTTATCATGTTTTTGATTATACAAAAAAATCATGACTCCTCAAATGGTTAATTAGTCGCTATCATTTCAAAAGTTCAAACATGGGCAATCCAGAAGCCTTTTTGTCGAATGTCAGGACCGAACTTACGGATGAGGATGCGTCCCACATCGTCCTGAAGGGACTCAACGGCTCCTACGTGTCGCATTCCTACACAAAGTGCGTCAGTGCCAATCACGGTGTTCAGATTGCAGGTAGCAACCATCTGGTGCTGAACTGCGATCTGGGCTACAGTTCGGCGTCCGTCCTGTCGGTCGCCGGTCGGGATCATCGGATCATCAACTGCAAAATTCATCACGGCGGCTATGCCGGGCTGTGGAAGGCCGGCTGCGATCTGAAGAATCCGCCCGACCCTCTCCCCGAGTATGAAACATCACGCATCCCGTGGATGAATATGGTGAAAAACGCCTGCTT
>JAGYOL010000054.1 GCA_018399555.1 Kiritimatiellia bacterium
ATCTTTACGCCGTTCTAGCAGACCGGGAGCGGAAGTGTCCAGCCCGACCGCTATCTCCTCGGGATACGGCACGGGTGCGCCGATTTCGCAATCGCGATGGACATCATAAGTCACGCCGTGGCGCACTGCCGGATAGATGTAGCGGTCGGGATCATCACGCAGCAGATGCCAGAGAGAGGTTACCCCCTCAAAAGCAATCTTGCAGGATTTTTGCGCTTTTTCAAAGAGGCATGGGATGATGGTGTTCTTTGAGATGTACTCGGTGATGTCCTCTTTGGTGTAGTAGGCACCCATCTGTTTCTGGTTGATATATTTCTCAAAGATATAGCCCAGCACATCGGGGTTGATTTCATTCTCATTGGCTGCCGGACGGTTGTCCAGATGCCATTCATATTGATCAAAGAAGGCAAAAACTTTTTCAAAAGCCCCATCGGGGATCTCAATGGCATCACCGTACTTGACTTCAAGTTCATGCGGCTGGAAAATGCCGCCGTTAAGATAGGGCACCTGGCCAATCAATGCCGCGAGTTCCTTGTCCAGCGCCCGGTCTTTTTTTGCCAGCACCTCATGACAAAGAGTCATCAGGAAGTAACGGTAGAAAGTGTGAAATTTGTCGCGGCCTTTAAGCGACTGCACCTTTTGCAAACGATTGCGAAGGTAGTCGGTGTCGCCGTCAAGAAAACCTTTTTTCTGGATGAAGTAGATGAACATCAAACGGTTGAGCATCACGGATGCATACCAGTTTTTATCGCCCAGCTCCTGAATGCCCTCAATAAAAGCAAGAAAGGCATCGTGCTCTTTTTTAAAACAGTCGTAGAAGCGCTTTGTAACCCGGTCAATATCGAAGGCGTTTTTAACCTTGTCATAAACATCAATCAGATCTATGCGTTCTTCCTCTTCAATCGGAACTTCCAGATAGCCGAGTTTTTCTATCAGCAACATAGGCTGGCTTGGCTGGTATTTGTGCTCTTTGCGGGAAAGTGGCTGGCCCGGCATCCGCCGCACCCACTGCCAAAGTTGCTGCTCCGTTTCTGAATCTGTAAAGATGATTATATGCTCGCGAATATCCCGCGAGAGCTTAGCTTCGATTTTAGAGCGAATCCCGGAATCAGGAATAGACAAACAATGGTAAGCGATGAAACCACGCTTGCACGCCACTGGTTGCAATTTGTACAAATCGGCACCAAGCTGCATCGGATACGGGGTATCACTCTTTGGCCAGTCCCAGCCAAGCTGGTTAAAGAGCTCGCCAAATTCATGTGTTTCCAAATAACGTTTGATCTTCTTTTTATTGATAGCCATGTTTATATCCGGTATTTAGACGCAACGTCGCGAAGCAAGTAAGTCGGGTTTATTTGAGTTTTTGAAGCTTATCAAGAAGCATTTGTTTAATGTGCGGTTTATCGGCGGGACAAAGAGAGATAAGTCTTTTCCCTTGCTGCTGGTAAAGCTGCTGTTTTTTGAGCATACCAATTTTGTAGTCGGTGGTATCCATACCCCAATACTCAATGTACACATCAAATTCCGGAAGATAAAAATCGGGGCGGATAGCATATCCATCGAGAATACGAAAGCGTTCGTCATAGCGATAGCGAATGCCTTCGGCATCCAATGCTTCGCAAATGAGCCGTTCACCCTGAGACTGCACCCAGGTTCCATCCTTGGCACGGATATTTTTCTGAAGTTCCACTTTGGTTTCAAAATTACGCCGTTCCAGAAAAACCTCATCGAAGCAGTAATTACAAAAAGGGCGCTGAAAGGCTTTCTGTGATTGGACAAACTCATCATGCGCCAACTTCACACCGCAACGCTGACAGCAGTGAACGGCTAGACTCTCTAAGATACGTCTCGCCTCTTCTATCAGTTCAATTGTGCGCTTGGCGCAGTTATTGTTGTATTGCGGTTCGACTGGACTGATGGCCATGTCGCGCAGATCTGACAGCGCCGGCTGCGCACTTGCCCCGTAAGCGCCAAGGGCCTTGGCCGTGTATTGCCGCACCTGCGGGAATGGATCACGCAACAGCGGAATGAGAGCAGAGACTGCCTGCTCCGCATCGACCAATTCAGCAAGCTTACCGATAGCAGAGGCAGCAAGTTTCCTGACACTGGCCGCAGGAAACTGCGTCAATGTGATGAGTTCGGGCAGGGCGGATGGATCACCAGACCGTCCGAGCTCAACGGCACGCTCACGATGCTGTTTTTCGAGATTACGATCCACTTGGGCCCTCCATCATTCGCATTCCCAGCGAACAGATCAGTTGCGGCTCACCGCTGCCGGAGATGTGCTGCAAGTGACAGAGCGTATCATCTTCATACAGGGCCTGCACTGCCTCTGCCACAGCCTGAGCGGACGATTTGAGTTTCAGATGTTGTCCCAGGAGGGTTTTGGCTTTTTCGGTCAGCGGATTCTCATAAACCTGCTGAATTGCTTTACGGATTGAACCTGTATCGAACAGCTCACCCTCGATATGATCCAGGTGATTCTTTATCAGTTCATAGGTGCGGAAGCGGATACCATGTCGACTGCCAAGGGTGCCAGCCGTGTTATGGATATTGCGATTCTCACGGATAATCAGGGCGACTCCCTTTGCGGTCAGGGCATGATGCGCGGCGGCTCTTTCCAGGGCCGGTGTCTCCGGTACACACTTCGACGCTTTCATAATGCGGTACTGAGATTCGGTTACGCTGTTACCCTCTTGATCCATCCAGGCCAGCGCGCAGTTACCCTGGGCGGTCTTCATGAAAACCAACACCCCTTCCGGCAAATCATTGGTTGGCATCCAGGGGCGAGCGGAGTAGACCACATCCGGCAATGCCGGAATAATTTTTCCGAGTTTAGGATCTCTGTCAACCGCCTTCTTCCAGATCTGATAGGCTTCGGATGCCAGATCCACCTCACCGTCTTCATCATCGCCATCCAGCGCTCCGGCTTTTTCATTGTAGAGATTCTGTAGGGTCTGCAAATCGGACTGGTCTTCAAAAAAGGTTTCATCGGAGCCGACAACCTCCGCATTCTGACGGAGTCGATCCTTCACGCGGGAACGCAATTTGATGATTTTCTCAACGCCATCGGCAGGCAGGAATGAATAGCAGAGAATCTGATCGTGTTTCTGTCCAATCCGGTCGATACGTCCGGCCCGCTGAATCAAGCGGATAATGGCCCACGGCAGGTCGTAGTTAACCACAATATGCGCATCCTGCAGGTTCTGGCCTTCGCTGAGCACATCCGTGGCAATCAAGACCCGCAATTCTTCATCCGGCTCTAATTGGTGATCGTTACTGCGGGGACTGAACCGGCAAGCGACTGAGGTTGGATTTTCTGTATTGCCTGTCACGACAGCGACCCTTTTCAGCCCGCCTTTTTTCAACTCCGCTTCAAGATAGACGGCGGTATCGGCAAATTGTGTAAACACCAATATCTTTTCGTCGGGATACCGGTTTTTCAGCAGATCGGTTAAGAGCGAGAGTTTTGAATCACGGGTTGCGTCCCACTCCCCCTGAGTTTTCAGCACTTTAATCAAAGCGGTTGCGTCGCTGGTTAGATCATCCTTCAGTTTTTCAGTAAAGTGGTGTGCCGCAATCCATTTAAAGCGGTTAACTGAATGGAGACAATACGAGGCATAAACTTCAGAGGCCCGCTGCAAATAGTCCGGCAGGGTGCGCAAAGGAGTTGTCATCGGACAATTCTCGCCCAGCTCGAAATCTTCATCTTCATCGGTTATCCGGGAGTCAAGCATTTCGACATCCTGAGAGCCTATCGGGAGAGGCAGGTTGTTTTCAAGGGCGTGCATAAAAACGCAGTTGCGTAATATGTGTCGTTCCAGTGACTGGATGAAAACATTGCCGCTGCTTTCCAGTCGTTTGAACAGCCCGGTTCTGCAGAATCCCATCAGGCGTTTCCCCGCCCGGGAAAGATTATCCATCATCTCCTGTTCGGCGGTTGTACGTTGGGCGGCGGTTGCTTTGTCCTCATACTGCCCCAGTCCATAGCGCGGCAGATTTAAGAGACTGATGGGTTTGGCGACACGGTCCGTGTAAAGCTGCGCATATTGATCAGCAGGATTACTTTCATCAACCTGAAATTTCAGTGTCCGGGGAATTCGGGCCGGAAAATAGGAACGGGTCTGGTCGGAAAACAGCAGATAATGGCGCCCGTTGTGCGGATCAATCAACGCGTGATTCTCTTTGATAAAACTGCGGGTGCGGCGTACCAGATAAAGGCGCATCAATTCCCGCCAGTCATCGGCATATTCACTGTATTCAAAGGCGCGCAGTGTGCGCGGTCTGCACTCCTTCTGATTAAGAAACAGCTCTCCCAGCTCCCGGATCATCGTTTCAGGGGCGATGCCAATATCATTTTCCGGATTAACAAACAGGCGCAGCTGATTGGCCAGATCCAGAAAAGTTTTGTTATAGGGAGTTGCGGAAAGCAGAATCACCTTTGACTCATTCTGCTCAATATACTCCCGTACCAATCTATAGCGCTGTCCCTCCCTGTTCCGAAGGTTATGGGACTCATCAATAATGACAAGCTGATAGCGCCGTTCTTTGGCCAGCTTCTGCGCCTGTGTAATCGGCATCACCTTCATCTGCACACAATATTTATGAGCATAATCCTCCCACATTGACTTCAGATTTGGAGGACAAACCACTAAAATCCGCAGATGATCAAAGAGGCTGGCCACGGCTGTCGCTGTGATTGTTTTACCCAGACCGACCACATCACCGATCAGCACACCTCCGCGTTCCCGCAAATGCCGAGCCGCAATTTTAACTGCATCTTTCTGAAAATCAAAGAGTATCCGTTCAAACTGTTCGGGGAGGACCTCTTCCGCAATACCGGTACGAGCCTCCTGAGAGAGTGTATAAGCCATCTTAAGGTAGATGTGATAGGGAGGCACGCTCTCTTCACTGGCCCAGCTCTCCTCGATCACCTTGATCAGCTCTTCGGTAATATCAATACTGAAACGGTCAGTCCAGCGATCCTCGAACCATTTCGCCAGTTTTTCTGCAGAATCCGCGTCAACCACATCGACATTCAACTCGCCCTGCTTTGCCAGCCCCGAGAAAGTTAAATTGCTGCTGCCGACATACCCTATCGCCGGATTGTCCGCATCATCGCGAAAGGCAAGATAAAGTTTGGCATGCAGAGGATAACCGGCAAAAAGCTTCACCGTTAACCGTTTGGACTTCAATTGTCTGCACAGACGACGCAGTCCGGCCTCATCCGCATCGGTCGGCACACCGAAACAAAGCTGGTTGCGAAATGACACCGCTAATTCTTTCCGCAGACGGACCAACTCCCCCTGATCAATTCTTTTTTGCGGAGCGACACTTAACGCACAGCGAAGCTCTCTTTCATCAGAGAGCGCCATGCCAACCAGTAATCGACATTGCTTACCTTCAACGCCTTCGAACTCAGCTATCTGAGCATCAATCTCTTTCCAGCCGCGCAAATTAAAATAGCCCACACAAAAATCCGCACGATGGGCATTGGAAAGTGAATTTTGCAATGCAACCGTTAAAGATTTATCAATATTGTCGAAAATCCGCGGCATTCTGACTCCCCTGCTAAACAAAACAACTCAAATCGATCTTTGCATTATAAAACTAAACACAGGGCGAAGGGAAAAGAAAATGTGCGGTAAATATAAACTTTTCGTAGACACACCGTACATTCGCCAGTCTGCCGTGTTTTGCTTCAGTCGGTGGCTGACGCGATCAAAAGGCTGCTAAGTATTACAGCTCTTGCGCCACTCCTGAGGTCGCACCGCTGTGAAACGTTTAAAGACTGTGGAAAAATACTGGCTGGATGAAAATCCCAGACGAAAGGCGATATCCGTCACCGAAAGATCTTGATCAGCGAGCAGCTCCCTGGCCTTCTCCATCTTCATCATCGTCACGAAGTTACCCGGTGACATGCCACTCTCCTGCTTAAAACGGGCCTTAAAGCGTGATTCCGACAATCCTGCAACCTCGGCCAGTTGCCATACCTGAGGGAATTCATCAAAAATATGAGAGTCAACATAATTCATTACCGCCTCCACCGGTTTTGAAACACGAATATCAGCATGCTTGCGCGCCTGCGCCAGAACATCCAGAAGAAAACGCAACATGTGATTCTTCAGATCAGCGTCCGATAAAACAGCGCTTTCCGAATCATGTATCCTGAATATATTCTCGAGATGCTGTTTAAGATGCATCTCACCCTTGAAATGACGACATGGAATGTTGAGCAAACCTCCGACAAGTTCCTGACCCTCGCGGGGTGAAAGATTCAGAAACCGCTCCCGACTTGACGGAACACTGATCAACATCCAATAGAGTCTTCCCCTGCCGAGCGGAGATAACCCCGAACCGTGCACCTCATTCGGGAATGTCACGAAAACATCGCCGCCCTTTAACAGATACTCACGCCCTTCGACCTCATACTGCTGCGTACCTTCATCAAGATAACAGATTTCAAACATTTCACCATGGGTGTGTTCCCGTAAAGGCTCATGCGCATGAGCATAGCTGTAGCGACCAAGAGCCAGCACATCAGGGAAACCCCGTTTTCTGAAATCGACGATTTTGCGTTCATTCGAAGGATCTATCAATACGTTTTTCATTTCCGTTTAAAATCGTACTGTAATACGATAATGAACGCAATACTATATTGTATGAGCTAAAATGCTAACAATTTCAATTAGAGAGTGAAGTGCATCCTTTATGACAACAGGCGAAAATTTAATGAGAGCTGTCAGATTTGAAACGCCGGATTGGATACCGGTTGAGTTTCACATCAATCCGGCCTGTTGGTTTCACTACCCTCACGATCAACTCCAGCAGATGATGGTCGAGCACCCGCTGTTGTTTCCAGGCTACACTGCCGTGAAAAAGGTGGAGCCGACTCTTTCACCGGTTCAGCTTGCTGATGCACCGTACACCGATCCGTGGGGATGCACGTGGACGACAATGCAAGACGGCATAACCGGTGCTGTACACAGTCACCCGCTGACCGATTGGAGCAGTTTCGATTCATATGTTGCCCCCGACCCTGAGAAAACCGATGGACTTATCGCCGTTAACTGGGCAGCCAAAGCCGAGGAAATGCGAGCCGGCAATTCGCCGGTGACAGCCGTTCTGCCGCATGGGCACACCTTCCTGCGTCTCTGCGATATCCGCGGCTTCGAAAACCTGATCTACGACATGATTGATGAGGATCCCCGCCTACTCAGACTCATCGCCATGAATGAAGAGTTCAATAACGCTGTCATCAGCCGTTACATCGAACTGGGCGCGGAGTGGATCTCATACCCTGAGGATCTCGGTATGCAGTTCGGGCCGATGATTTCCCCTGACCTTTTCCGTAAGTATATCAAGCCGGTCTATCAACGGATGATGAGTATGGCGAATGAGAAGGGGCTGATCATACATATGCACTCCGACGGAGATATACGTTCGCTGGCTGATGATTTGATTGAAGGAGGGGTTGAAGTTATCAACCTGCAGGATCTGGTAAACGGAATCGACTGGATCGCCGACAGATTTGCCGGCAGAGTATGTATCGACCTCGATATCGACCGACAGTGCGTGACACCGGAGGGAACTCCGCGGCAGATCGATGACCTGATACGAGAAGAGGTCGAAAAACTCGGATCAAAGGAGGGCGGACTGACCATGATTTACGGACTCTACCCGGGCGTGCCGCTCGAAAACATCAAGGCTTTAATGGATGCGTTGGAAAGGTATATGGGATACTACAGCGGATAGCCGCTGTCATCACTGTGGGATGTGAGATGTGGAATGTGAAAAATAAAAAGGGTTTTATGAAAGACAACAAAACAAATGTAATAACGCTGATTCTCTCTCTCGTAGCGGCGATCACTTTCGCCGAAATGGCAATCAAGGTCGATGAGCAGACGCAGCGTTACACCATCGAAGATGACGGCAACCCGGTTCTGACTTACAACTTCGGCACGGTGCCGGTACCCGATGCGCTCAAAGGCAAAAAGTACGCTGAGCCGCGCAGCAACTACATCCACCCTCTATATGGTCCTAAAGGAGAAATCCTGACCACAGACTTCTCTCCCGAGCATCCCCACCACCGCGGTATCTATTGGGCCTGGCCCGAAGTGACATACAATGGTGAAAAACGCGACCTACACGCGCTGCAGGGCGTTTTTGCCCGCCCGGTTAAAATACAAACACAGAACGTCGACAAAGATTCCGCAACAATCACCGCTGAAAATGTCTGGAAATGGGGTGATGTCGAAGCAATCGTAAGTGAATTCGCAACTATTACGGCACACCATCTGCAAGATGGATTACGGATTATCGATTTCGCTTTCTCATTCAAAGCTGTCAAGCCCGGTATAACCCTGGCACGTCGCGGCAAAACCAACTATGGCGGTTTCAACCTGCGCATGTCGTCCTTTACCGACCTGAAAATTGTCAAACACAGCGATGCCCCCGGAGCGTATCCATGCCGCTCGCACGCCGAACTCACTGGTACGCCGCCGGCAGGTAAAGAGCCGACGGGTATTTTCATTCTGCAACATCCCTCTAACCCTCTCTATCCCGGAGAATGGTTGGGCATTCCAAAACTCCCCTGGCTGCAACCGACATTTCCATCTGCAGGTATGACCTATGAACTCACACCCGGCAAGCCGCTTGATCTAGCATTCCGCGTTATTATCCGTCAAGGCAAAGCACTCGAAACACCTCCTGAAAAACTATTTGCGGATTACGCCGGTGCTATGCCTGATCCGCTCAAAAAAATGGCATCATACCAATACGGAGAGAACCGTGAAATCCTGACTGGTACTGAACAAGCCCTGCGTACAGCTGAGAAACAGGAGCGAGGACAGATCGAAAAGCGTATATTGAATATTCTTAAAACGCAGAACACATCGAGCGACTTCCAACGCTGGGCCTTCCGCCAGTTGCAATCCTGCGGCAGCGAAGCCTGTCTACCGGTCGCCGTTGCTTATCTCGACAAAGATTCATGGATGCAGGCTTTGGATGCGATCATCGCTGTTCCCGGCGAACCCTCACTTCGCGCTATGCTTCAATCGCTGCCGAACCTGCCGGACGACCGCAGGGCGGCGGTCCTCCAGGCCATTGGAGTGCGGCGTGATTCCGCCGCCGCCGCGATTGCTGATTATGCCCGCGGCAAAATGACACTCTCCGCACTCTCGGCAATAGAAGCTCTCGGCAGGATCGGCACACCCGAAGCAGCGAAGATACTGCAAACCCTGGAAGTCGCCCCGACTCTCTCGTCGACTCTGATTGACGCGCAGATTATCTGTGCTGAAAAACTTGCCGATATAAAAGAAGATGCATCTGCCGCACACCAAATCTATCAATCAATCCTGCGAAACGATAGCGTAACCGGGAGCAGACGCACCGCTGCGCTGATCGGTATGACGCGCAGTTCGGGAAGCATATCTCCTGAACTCATGCAGGCACTCGGGTCTACTGACAAACAAATTGCGGACGGTGCTGCGGCGGCGCTGAAAACAATCGACAGCAGCCAGTTAACCACACTGCGTCAGCAGTTCAGCAACCTGCCCGAAAGATCGAAAATCATCGTCATGACGCTCTGGGGCAACTCATGCCTGCGCGAAACTGAACCGGAAATTCTGGCGCAACTGGAACAACCATCAGAGGAAATCCGTCTGACGGCGGCCAAAGCTCTACGGTGTGTCGGAAGCAGGAAATCGGTTAAGCCTCTGCTTGTCGCGGCCGCAAATAAAGACAGTTTCGGAGCTGAAGCAAAAATATCACTTGCGCAGATCACCGATGAAGGTGTCTTCGACGAACTTATCGCAGTAGCCCAGAGTACTGACACGAAACTCGCCGCCACAGCCCTTGCGGTGATCAGCGACCGGCGCGATCCCGGATACATTGAGCTGATGATGAAAATGGCCGCATCAGAGGATATTGCAAAGGCAGCCATCGCCCTGGACTCTCTGCGCAACTGCGGCACTGCGCGGGAACTCTCCGGACTGCGCAACCTCCTGATAACAAGAGAGGCAGAGATTCAAGCGCGTGCGGCATCCGCCATTACCGGTATATGCGCAAGGGACAAGAGTGCCGACATTGCCACTGTCATTAATAACGATCCTGAAATTACCGGAGAAGCCCGCGATGCGCTGATTTCCACACTGCCGACCATCGGTGATGAAGCTGCCCTGGCTTTCGTATGTCGTACGCCTGATGAACCGGCCATACGCGCTCTGCTGAACTGGCCCGACAGCAAAGCCGTCAAGCCGCTGCTCACAATCCTGACAGACAAAACCTTGGAAGATCGCCTCAACCGCTTGGCCGCCGCCGCGCTGCTGCGACTGACCAGGAACAAGGTGCCGACCACCGAACAGGCACCCATCCTAAAAGCCGCGCTGTCGAATGTCCGTGATGAGACTGTTCGCGGACAACTGGAGACTTACCTGAAGGAGCTTGGCAATGTGAACATAGCCCTGGGTAAAGCGGTGAGCTCATCGCATCCCTGCCAGGGAAATTTCAAACCTGAGCTGGCGGTGGACGGCAATCTAAACACCTATTGGAGTTGTGCTCACTCTCCCTCTTCAATCACAGTGGATCTGGGTGCAATCGGAACACTCGCCCGTGTAAAGGTTGTAAATTATTTCAAAGGCAGACGTTACTACCAATATCTTATTGAAACTTCATCAGATAAGACGACATGGAGCACAGCGGCGGATATGAGCAAAAACACGGCACCGGCCACGGAAAAAGGCGACAACTTTAATCTGGACGCGGTCAAAGCGCGTTATGTAAGAGTTACCATGCTTAAAAACAGTGCGAATCCCGGCATGCATATTGTGGAACTCGAAGTTTACGAAGGAGCGCAGCAGATGTGATTTGTGGAAAGAGTAAAGTAGGATGTAGAACGTATTTTAAAGACAAGGCATTCAGGTGGGAGCCGCTGTGCCACACTAACCATGTCACCGGATCATTCGGTCACCACGTCAGAACTCAGGAGAGATCATTATGAAAAGACGAACATTCTTGAAAGTTGCGGCATCTGCGCTGGCAATGCCTGCGATCATCCCGGCGAGCGCCCTGGGCAAAGATGGCTCAATTGCACCCTCCAACCGGATTGCGGTCGGCCTGATCGGTGTGGGCGGACGCATGGGCGGAGTCTGGAGCGCTATGAAGCGCTGTAACGGAGTTCAGGGTATCGCTGTATGTGATGTGCAGACGACGCGACGGGAAAATTACCGCAAATCACTGAACCTAACAGCCAAGGATTCCTTTGCTGACTTCCGCGATCTGCTTGAGCGGAAGGATGTTGATACTGTAGCCATCGCCGCACCCGACCACTGGCATGTGCCGATGTCAATTGCCGCCATGCGAGCCGGCAAAGATGTTTACTGCGAAAAACCGCTGAGCAACACTATCTGTGAGGGACGTGCTCTGGTCGACAACGCCCGGCGCTACGGCACCGTCTTCCAGCACGGCACACAGCTTCATTCCACAAGCGGTGTGCGTCATGCCTGCGAATTGGTGCGCAACGGACGCCTCGGAAAACTCAAAGAGATCCGTATCGGCTCTCCCGCCGGACATGCCTTCGGCTGGCCCAAACCGGAGCAGGTTCCTGAAGGATTGGACTATGACATGTGGCTCGGTCCGGCACCGGTCACCCCCTACTCATCTGTTAAAATCGGCGCGATACCGGAGATTGGTCTGCGCGGCTGGTACTTTATCTCCGATTACAGCAAAGCCGGGTGGATCGCCGGTTTCGGTGTGCACGACCTCGACATCGCCCAGTGGGCCATAGGCATGGAACGCAGCGGGCCGGTCTCGATCGAAGGCAGAGGCATCTATCCGCAGGACGGTCTGTTCGACACAGTTCTTACCTTTAATATCACCTACGAATATGCCAACGGAGTTCGGATTGTGATGACCGACACCGGCAAAAACCGTCACGGTGTCAGGTTTATCGGTGAAAAGGGCTGGATTTTCACTCGCGGCGGAATCGAGGCCGAACCGACTTCTCTGCTGAAAGAGGTGATCGGACCCGGCGAAACCCACCTCTACCGCAGCCCTGATCATGCGCAGAATTTCTTCGACTGCGTAAAAACACGCGCGGAGACCATTACACCGCCCGAGATAGCCCACCGTGCGACATCAAGCGCACTGCTTGGCGGCATCGCCTGTCAGCTCGGACGCAAACTCAAGTGGGATCCGGAACACGAGATTTTCCCTGATGACCCCGAGGCAAACAAACTGCTGCTATGCTCGATGCGAAGTCCGTGGCAAATCTAGCAGAACGGATAAAACAAAGTACCGGATTGAATAGTTAATAAAATTGTACGGAAAAAGAGATTGCCATGGAGGAAAAGAAGATGCGAGTCACAGAAAGAAAGGCAGAGTCACCGATAACCCGTCGTCGTTTTCTGAAAGTCAGCGGGTGCGCCGTGATGCTCCAACCACTAGCTATAAACGTGGCTTACGGTGTGACGTCCGCAAAAATTTACAGCAACAATGCGTTGCTCGGCGAAGGATCGGAGATCAGCATATCTCCTTCGGAAGGGTGGCGTGACAGACGCGCAACCTACACCTGCACTATTAAACTTGGCAAAACGGGTCTGTCCTCCGACGATTCTTTAGGAATCGTCAACGGCTCATATCTTGATCTCTGGCAATTCACTTTTCCAAGCCATTTCTGGAATGAGTGCCGCCAACCATGGCACACAGCACACACCGGAACCGGAAGGGTCACTGTATCATGCAGCCGCCGGGATGCTAAAATCAAGGTGCTGACAGGCGAGCCGCTGCCTAGCCGGGGAAACTTAAACCCGGCAGCTTTTATCAAAGCTCTGAGGGAGCGTAAACGCGCTGTGCTCGAAATTAACACGAACAAAGACCTCAAAGCCGGCGACGTTATCACGCTTACCTGGCATGATGTCAGCGCACCTCCATATGCGATGAATTACCTCTTTATGCCGTTCATTTTTTCGAAGTTACCCAAACTTGACAGAGATCTGCCCATCAAAAAGGGTGAGTTTGACCACCTGCCCCGGATAAGGGTGAAAGGGCACACCGCCGCAGGCTTTCATGTGACTTGTCAGCCTCTGCAAACCGTGAACCAGCAATTCACATTGAAAATCGCCGCCATTGATGAATATGGCAACCCGGCTGAAGATTTTGAAGGGACCGTGAAGCTCAACACCGACAAAGCCATCAAATTGCCCGGCAACATCAATTTTGATCGTAACGACCGCGGTTTTAAAAGCATCAGCGGCTGTATGGCTGCGCAAGCAGGCTGGTTTAAAATCAGCGCATCCAACGGCAAGCTCACCGGATATTCAAATTATATAGTTGTATCAGAGACTGCTCCCGCTATGCGCCTGTACTTCGGTGACATGCACACCCACACATTGGACTGCGATGCGACAAATGATATTCACGAGCATTTTAACTATGCGCCCAATATCGCCGGACTCGATTTCGGCGCTGTTTCCTGTCATGCGGAATACTTCGGTTGCGCATCCGCCTGGCAACGCTACCTTAATGAGACTTCCAAAGCCAATAAACCCGGTGAGTTCGTGACATTTCCCGGATATGAGTGGGCACAACAGGGACATTGCAACGCCTACTTTCTTTCAGAGGATGAGACCGTTCTCATCTGGGGAGAAGCGCGTATGCGCAAGCAGGGCACGCCGACCGACGATCCACCCTTCCGTGTCGGAGCAGTGAACGAAGCGGAATTCATGAGCAGACTGAAGAGTCTCAAACAAACCGCCTTCGCCATAGCGCACTGCCACACGCGTTACTCCGGGGGCATTGATGATTCCATGCTGTTTCTGGATGAAATCTACTCCTGCCATAAATTCTCACGGCAGCAGCGGGAAACCCGCCTGCGCACAAACCTGGCAAAGGGACTTAGGCTTGGTGTTGTGGCCGGATCGGATATGCATCGTCTCACAATGGGGCACCTCTGCAAGCAGCCGGGTGAACGTTGGCCGCAGGGCGGATGGGAGAGCTGTCAGTTTCAAACCGCCGGTCTGCAAGCAACCTACTCAGAAAAATTGACCCGGCAGGCACTTTATGAAGGGATGCGAGCGCGTAACACCTATGGAACATCGGGTGCCCGCATTGTTCTCTTTTTCAAGTGCAATGAACATCCGATGGGATCTCAGATCAAGCTGGATGCCGACAGCAGACCAGCCTTTAAAATCGAGGTCGGCGGCACAGCACCACTCTCTGAAGTGACCATCTGCCGCTACGACGGTAAAACATGGTCGGAACCTTTCGCAGAAAAACCAGCAGCCAATGACCGCACCGCACTGTTGTGGCAGGATGATGCCTTCAACCAACGCGGTATTTACTATGTTCGTGTAACGCAGTCCGACGGCGAACAGGCCTGGTCAAGTCCGATCTGGATAAATTCATAAAACTAAACCACAGGAGTTGTCTTATGCGTAAAATGGGAGTACTGATCAACGGCGCTGGCTGGGTTTCCACTCAGCATATCAGCGCTTTCAAAAACAACCCTGATGCGGAGATTCGCGCAATCTCCGACATCAACATCGAAAACGCGCGCAGACGCGCTGCTGAGTTTGAACTGGATGTTCCCTGCTTTGACATCTTCGACGATGCTTTGAAGCAACCCGGAATTGATATTGTCTCCGTCTGTACCCCCCAGCATGTGCACGCGCAGAATGTCATCACCGCCGCTCAGGCCGGCAAACATGTCGTCATCGAGAAACCGGCGGCGCAGAGCATGGACGAACTGCGCCGAATGCAAAGCGCGGTAAGCAGTGCCGGAGTCAGAAGTGTTGTCAGTTTTGTGCTGCGCTGGAACCCGATGTTCAGAGAACTTAAAAAAATGACCGCCGAAGGTTACTTCGGCGAAATCTACTGTGTTGAAACCGATTATCAGAGCTACAGCGGCGACTGGTGGGGGGGCTATCGAGACGGACGCACCCGCGAACGCGGCGTAAGTGCCATGCTGGTAGCTGGCTGTCACGCTGTTGACTCTCTGCGCTGGTTTGCCGCCCAGGGTGAATTCGAGGCTGCGAATCCCATCGAGATTTTCGCCTATGAGGGTGGTAAACGCGGAGACTCC
>JAGYOL010000055.1 GCA_018399555.1 Kiritimatiellia bacterium
GATCGGTGGTGCATCGGCGACATCACGCTGTCCGCCCATGTGCCACTTGCCAAAATGACCGGTCGCATAACCGTGTGACTTCAAAAAACGCGCCAGCATCGGTGCGTCCGGATTCAACCAGTCGGCTACCCCGCGCTCGGCGTTATGCGAGCGATGCGCAAGATATGATGTGATACGCTGCCGGTGCGGATACTGCCCAGTTGAAATGGCCACGCGCGAAGGCGAGCAGATCGGTGAATTAACGTAAAACTGCTGAAACCGGATACCCTCCGCCGCCAGAGCGTCGATATTCGGTGTGGATGCCTCGGTACAGCCGAAGCATGATAAATCAGCCCAGCCCATGTCATCAATCAGTATCAGCACAATGTTGAGACGCTGTTCCGCAGCATTCGCACTTGCCACGCCGGTCAGAAGGGCAGAACCGACGACAAACAATAAAGACGCACTGAAAAATGAACGCAAACTATTCATCAAATCCCCAACCCTTGTAGAACGCGCAGCGTTTTTTAAAACAGTTTGCGGCTGATCTCACGCAATTTTTCAGGTTCGATCTTGCGTACTCTGCGATCATAAGTGATAAGTCCGTTAATTTCACCTTCAACGTCGGTGGTCTGAGTGTAAACTCCGGCAGCGATGCCCTGCTTCTGCAGCTCAGCCAGCATTTCGATCGACTTTTCGTAGCGTTCCAGCCACTCGTTTTTATCCTTGGGCAGTCCACCATAACCCCAGTTGCGCGCCTTAGGATTCCAGAGATGATTCTCAACCGGAAAGCCGTGTCCGCCAAACTCACCGACAACCTTGATATAGTGGTCGAATCTTCCGCCCTCACCAAATTCAAAGGGGAAACCGGGATGTGGATACTGATGATGATCGACTATATCGCCTACCGGAAACCAATTACCGCCACTGGCGATGTTGATGGCACGAGTCGGGTCATACTCTTTAATCCATTTACCGACCTCCATCGTCTGATGCTGTCCCCAACGTTCGTTGAAGGGCACCCACTGCACAATGCAGGGGTGATTGTAAAGTGTATCGATCATGCCTTTGAGTTCGATCATGAACTGCCGATGCTCCGCGACAGGCCAGACGCGTGTCGGAGGATTTGGCTTCAGTCTGGTCCACTCCGGATTATCGGCCATCGCACTGACCTGGTCCTGCCACATCATCATGCCCAATCGGTCACAGTGGTAGTAGTAACGCCGCGGTTCAACCTTTATGTGCTTGCGGATCATATTGAAACCGGCGGCCTTGAGAAATTCGATATCAGAGCGCATGGCCGCATCGGAGGGTGGTGTCAAAAGACCATCCGGCCACCAGCCCTGATCAAGAGGCCCCCAGTGAAAGATATCCCTGCCATTAAGCGTTAAACGCCAATGCCCATCTTTGTCTTTGCGACGTCCGACTTCACGAATGCCAGCATAGCTGGTGACAGTATCCTCACCCAGTTTTACTTCAAGATCATAAAGATTCGGAGCGTCAGGGCTCCAAAGCTGCGGCTGTGCCACCTTCAAACGGACTGGTGCACTTTCAGCACTGACCGCACCGACCGGCTGGCCACGGAAGGATGCCGTAACCTGAACGGGTTCATCAGACGCGTTTTCAGATGGAGTCACCTGCACCTCAATCGTGCCGTCAATCCTGGTTTTAACCTTAATATCTTTAATATGCTTGTCCGGCACCTCCTCCAGCCAGACCGTCTGCCAGATGCCTGAAACCGGCGTGTACCAGATGCCTTTCGGACTCAACCGCTGCTTGCCATGCAACTGATAAACACTGTCGGTGGCATCGAGCACTTTGAGAACCAGCTCATTGCTGCCATCTGTGACTGCCGCGGTGATGTCAAAGCTGAAAGGAAGGTTGCCACCGATATGGCGTCCTACCTCGCTGCCGTTAACCCAGACGACCGTCTGATAATCCACCGCTTCGAAGTTCAGGATTACCCGGCGCCCCGGCGTTTTCCTAACATCGAAGTTACGTTTATACCAGAGTGCGTTATCGGGCGTGAAGCGCTTCATTACACCGGAGAGCGCAGATTCAATAGCGAACGGCACAAGAATGTCGCCATCCGCCTTCGCCGGCATCTGCTGAATATCCTTGGCTGTAACAGCATACTGCCAGATTCCGTTCAGACAAAGCCAGTTGTCACGTTGCAGCGCCGGACGCGGATATTCACGCCAGACGTTTTCCGGTGTGACCCTTTCGCCCCAGACAGTCAGCATCACACGCTGCGGCGCAGTGATAACAACCTCATGACGCATAATCTTTCCGTTAAAGCGATTGGGAACTTTATACTCGCCAACCGGATGTACGCCGTCAAGACCGACAAACAAGCCGAGCCCCGGCTGCTCCTTGAGCAAACCGCCTGAGTTGCCGGAGGCGACCTCGCGTCCATTTACAAACAGTTTTATGCGCTCAGACTCAACGGTGATCCGCAAGTCAACTTTGCCGCTGAGTTTGTCAGCACCAACAAGTGTCGTCAGTTTCCCCGCATTGCGATACGCAAAGACCGGCTTGCTGTTTTTAAAATAAAGCGAGAAACCGAACTGCACACCACCCTGAGCCAGCACAACACCATTCGGATTACCTGCTTCAACTGTCGCACTCACTTCAAAGGGCACGCCGCCGATCTCAGGCGTGATCTTCTCCGGCTGCGGCCTTGCCACCTCACCCCAGTCGGTGCGTCGCTCATCGGGCCATTGATCGACAAAACTGCGCTCGGCCCACTGTTCCCACAACTGCGCCATCGATTTAACCATCTCGGGCATCTCAGCGGCGCGATTCTTCTGCTCCGTACGATCCTCCTCGATGTTGTAGAGCTCCCACTCTTCTCCCAGTTTCATAACAAGCTTCCATGGTCCCTGCCTGATGGCACGATTACCTTCATGCTCCCAGAAAATCGGTTTAGTTCTGCCCAGCGCCCGACCCGAGAACGCCGGTTTTAAAGAACGCCCCTCCATCGGCAATATCTCATTGCCTTTGAAGCTTTGGGGATACTCTGCCCGAGCCAGATCAACCGCAGTCGCCATGATGTCAATCACATGACCCGGTTGACGCTCGAATTTTCCGTACCTTCTTTTTTCAATACCAGCCGGCCAATGCGCGATCAAAGGGGTTGCAATACCGCCCTCATGCGTAAAATGCTTATAACGCCGAAAAGGTGTATTACTCAATGTGGCCCAGCTCATACCTTGGAAAACAAAGGAGAAAGGAGAACCGATCGGTTCTTTATCTGTAATGCCGTCAGGTCCGCCCTCGGCATTGCCGCCGTTGTCGCTCAAGAAAAGAATCAGCGTGTTATCAAAGAGTCCGCGAGCTTTAAGACCGGCCACCAACTGACCGACGCTCTGATCAACACAGTCGATCATTGCGGCATAAACCGCCATGATCGCGTCGAATCGGTTGCGTTCGGCATCGCTCAGTGTGTTCCACTCGCGCACATCCGCAGGCCGCTCGATCAAAGGCCATTCCGCTTTAACCAATCCCATCTGCAACTGCCGCTCGTGCCGCTCTTTGCGTAGCACATCCCAACCCGCCTTATAGCGTCCGCGATATTTCTCAATCATCTCCTGCGGTGCCCGCAGCGGAAAATGCGGTGCACCGTGAGCAACATAAAGGAAAAAGGGTTTATCCTGCGTTTTGGCGTCATCAATGAATTTAAGTCCCCAATCATTGAAAACAAAAGTAGAATACCAATCCTTGCCTTCGGCAAACTCAGCAGAGGTTTTGGGCACTTTTCTGCCGTCGAGATAAACATGTTTCGTGCCCTTTTTATCGCGCTCTTCGGCAAAATAAACCTCACCGTATTCAGAGACCGCACTGCGCTCAAAACCACGCTGCCAGGGCACGCAGCCGCTTTTCATGCCAAGATGCCATTTGCCGACTATGGATGTGTGATATCCCGCAGCGTGTAATACCTCAGCAATCGTGACACAGCGTTCATGCAGCTTGCCGTGTGTTCCTCTGGATTCAGGCTTGATCAGTCCGTCCAGATAACCCATACCAGCCTGATGAGGATAAAGACCTGTCATCAGCGAAGCCCGCGTCGGACTGCATCGGGCGGTGTTGTAGAACTGAGTGAAGCGCAATCCAGCACCTGCCAACAAATCCAGATTTGGAGTCTCGATCTCGCCACCATAACAGCCGATATCTGAGAAGCCCATATCATCAACCATAATTACAACGATATTCGGTCTGGTTGTCGCCGCAATTGCGGACAGCGAAAACAACAGAACCGACAATGCAGTCATCATTTTTCTTGCCATTTAAGATACTCCTTGATTAAAAACAGTGCCATCCATAATGCCCACAAATATACAATAACATAAAGACATCAAAAATATTAATGTCCTAAATTATTTGATTAGCCCACATTATATTGAGATAATAACTGTCTGTCAAACGGCTAAAAACTACTTTCAGAATTCGGAAATGAGACCGTCGGTTTCCATGTGCCGACAGCATTGGCAGAATCATCCGTCAAATTTAGAGCCACTGCAAACGAGTTGGACTTTTTCATCTCATCCTGTTAATATTTCGACCATTTCACGTATAATTGCATCGCTGTTTTCTGCCTGATTGCAAAATGATTTTCAGCACTCAATGGTGCGGGGAGCGAAAAGATATAAACAATGATGGATCAAAAAGATATAAGCGACACATTCTGTCTGGTTAAGCCGCAAACACTCAAGCTTAAACTGCCTACCGGAGGATTCCAGCTCGAGAAGGGTGGCGTATTGCCGGAAATAAATGTCGCTTACGAGCTTTGCGGCAGAGCGAGGGTGGACAGAAGCAATGTGGTTTTCATCTGTCACGCACTGACCGGCGACGCTCATGTGGTCGGAACATATGAATCCGGACAGCCGCCCGACGGCTGGTGGGAAGGAATGGTAGGAGCGGGAAAAGGCATCGATACCAACGAGTATCAGGTGATCTGCGCAAATATTCTGGGAGGCTGCAAGGGAACCACCGGGCCGTCATCGATCAATCCGGCAACAGGTCGACCCTACGGCTCATCATTTCCGAAAATAACCGTTGTTGACATAATTGAAGTACACCGCCTGCTTCTGCACCAGCTGGGAGTAACCAGACTGGCTGCGGTGGTCGGAGGAAGTTTCGGCGGCATGCAAATCCTGGAGTGGCTGATACGCCACAGTGAGGAGATCGACCGAGCCGTCATCATCGCCTCGGCAACATCACTGACCGCACAGGCACTTGCCTTCGATATCGTCGGACGCCATGCCATAACCTCCGATCCCAACTGGAACAACGGCGATTACTACGATAGAGAAGTGCAGCCGATCAGCGGCCTCTCCGGCGCCCGTAAGATAGCGCACATCACCTACCTTTCGCAAAGTCTGATGACCGATAAATTCGGACGCGATAAACGGCCGGAGTGGATCGACGCCGATGATGACTTTCACCGTGACCTGGCAACAAAATTCGGCACCTATTTTCAAATTGAAAGCTATCTTGAATATCAGGGCAAAAAATTTATCGAGCGTTTTGATGCCAATTCATACCTGCATATAACCCTTGCGATGGACGAGTATGACGTTAAAGAGCGTTACGGTTCTCTTGAAGCGGCCTTTAACGCGATCACTTCACGGCTTCTGATTGTCTCACTGAGCGGTGACTGGCTCTTCACTCGCAGTCAGTCGATGGAGATCGTACAGGCACTGGTTCACTCCAACAAACGGGTCTCATATTTTCATCTTGACGGAGAGGCCGGCCATGATGCCTTCCTCACTCATATAGAGGATTTAAAGCGCATCACCCGCGCCTTTCTACCCCCTGAGGAAACTGATAACAAGCAGCATAAATGCTCAGGTCGTCACATGCCTGGCGATACCTTGAATCGCTACCACGACATCCTGAACATGGTGCCTAAGGGTTGCAATGCACTCGATCTCGGTTGCGGCCGGGGTGCCCTGCTGAATCTGCTCAAGCACCATCACAATGTCGACGGCATCGGAGTCGAAATAGACATCGATGCACTGATCGACGCACTGTCCAAAGGTTGTGATGTGCTGCTGGAGGATATTGACGACGGTTTGACCATGATTCCCGATAAAACATTTGATGTTGCGGTGCTGAGTGAAACCCTGCAGACCATTAAACGTCCACGCATTCTTCTGCAGCAGATTCTGCGGGTGGCCGACAAAGCAGTTATCTCTTTCCCCAACTTTGCCGCACTGAAGGTGAGAACAAATCTGCTTCTAACAGGACGGATGCCGAAAGACAGGCAAATTCCATACGAGTGGTACAACACTCCGAACATTCATCTTTTCACTCTTAAAGATTTTATGGATTTGTGTGAGCTGGAGGATATTAAGGTGGAGAAGCTGATTTGCAAAGGCAGCGGAATGCTTGAGAAAATCCTGCTGTTTTTCGGTTTAAAAAATGCAGGAGCCTCCAATGTTATCGCACATATCTCAAAAAAAACAGGAGCATTAGATTGAAACTGACCAGTGACGATATCCATCGGCTTTATAAAAAGCTCGGACCATGCGGCGGCATGACGCCCGCTAACACCGATCGTGATGTCAATCTTCCCGGAACACGGGCAATTATCGCGATGCTGAACAAATTTCTGGCGATTCTCTACCCCGGTTGTCATGCCACCCATCCGATTAACTGCGGCAATTGCCGCAGTTATGTGGAACAGATGCTCAAAGAGGTGCTGGATGAGATGTATGACCAGGTTTTCCGAGCTTATGATCATATCTGCCGCCAGGAGCGTTGTGCCGGTTGCCAGGAGTGCCGAACCAGGGCGGAAGAGGTTGTCCAAACATTGATGCAGGAGCTGCCGCAGATTCGCACAATGCTGCAGGAAGATATTCAGGCCGCCTACGAAGGTGATCCCGCCGCCCACTCAACAATGGAGATAGTTATGAGCTATCCCGGATTGTTCGCTATCAGCGTACATCGCATCGCGCATCTGCTTCACCTTCATGAGGTCCCATTGATACCACGCGTAATGAGTGAACATGCCCATTCTAAAACAGGCATAGACATTCACCCGGGTGCCACCATCGGAGCTGGTTTCTTTATCGATCACGGAACGGGTGTCGTAATTGGTGAGACCTGCAACATCGGCAGACATGTCAAGATTTACCAGGGCGTAACTCTGGGTGCACTCAGCTTTGATAAAGATGCGAAAGGACGCCTGATAAAAGGTAACAAACGCCATCCCGATGTCGAGGACGATGTAGTGATCTACGCCGGCGCCACCATCCTCGGGGGCAAAACAGTGATCGGCAAAGGTGCGGTGATCGGCGGTAACGTATGGCTGATCCATTCGGTACCTGCCGGATCCAAGGTCTACAACAAGCAGCCCTCACCCGAGATCAGATCAGAAAACCGCTGAAACTTTGTTCGCGATGTATGTGTGTATCTTTTTCTTTGAAGCTTCGCCTCTGCATGTTATTAACCCTTATTTAGGATTGAACGTCAGCTCGGAACGGATGCTGGAAGACGCAACACTCGCTTTTCCGCTCAGATAATGTTGGCGGAACGGGCCCAATCATAGTTTTCGCGTCTGAGCGTATCAACATCGGGCATAGGATAGAATACCGTTCCCCCAGAGTCGGACGCATAGATACCGGTGGCGATCGTCTGATAGGTGAAGTTGTTGGCAAACGAGCGGTCAACGGTTTTAACCTGCTTTTCCGGGTTTGCAGTGAGCTGCGCGATGCAGTCGTGGATATGGTCGAGTGCCAGTTTTGAAACGGTTCCGACATTACCGCTATCTCTGAGTTTGTCGGGCCCCAGAATCCTTATATCAGCAAAAACTATGGCGGGCACTTTGACCTTGTCGCTGTCACTTATCAGGTAGTGGCTGAACTCGCGGGGAGGCAGCGGACTGGCCACCAGCGGGGTGGCGGGACAAAGCTCTTTGTAAAGGGCGCACCCCTGCCAATCGGAGGGTGCCTGATACTCAGACTTGTTCAACTCGAGTGTGCGGCCATCCTGCGTCACCAGATACATGGACAGCATGTGTTCAAGCGGCACATGTTCCAGCACACGGTAGATCGACATATAGAGCGAGGATTTAGGGCGTCCATCGCAGTGAGTGACGCACCTTTCCCGTGCGAACTCCCAGTCGAAATAGTCACAGCAGTCACCGTCAACCTCAACGAATATAAGCTGCTCAGCTGAACCTTTACGAGAACCTACCGCCATGTAGCACCCGAAGGCTTCGGGATTTAACTGCGAAGCAATCAAAGCTTCAACCGGTGAAACTGTCAGATAGTAGCGTATCATTGTAACCTCCCGTCTAGGCTGAACATGTCACGACCTTTCACGTTTTGTGATTGTAGCAACAATTTAGTTGAAGATAAAATCAAAAAGATTATGTTTGCTGAAAACCGAGACGGCGATCAGGGAGACCACGGCCATAATCTTGATCAGGATATCCAGTGACGGGCCCACCGTGTCTTTCAGGGGATCGCCGACTGTATCACCGATCACCGCTGCCTTGTGAGCATCCGAACCGCGTCCGCCATAGTGCCCCTGCTCCACAAACTTTTTAGCGTTGTCCCAGGCGCCTCCTGAATTGGCGGAGAACAGGGCCAGCATTATGGAGGATATAGTGGCACCGATCAGCAGACCGCCCACAAAATCAGCACCGAAGATAAAACCGGCCGCCAGTGGCGTCAGAACAGAGATCAAGGCCGGCACTTTCATTTCGGCCAATGCGCCAGCTGATGAAATTTTTACGCAGTTGCGGTAATCCGGTTTGCTTGTGCCGGCCATAATACCCGGATCAGTCTTAAACTGGCGACGGACCTCCTGGACCATCTTGCGTGCGGCGTTGGCTACCGCTTGTATTAAAATACCGGAGAACAGATAGGGCAAAGCACCCCCAACAAACCCCCCGACCAGGGTCATGGGGTCCACCATATTTAGCATAAGATCAAAGCCGCCTCTGGAAGCACTGCCGGCCTGCGCATACAGAAATGAGACAAAGAGCGAAAGAGTGGCCAGCGCAGCGGAGCCTATTGCAAACCCCTTGCCGATAGCAGCGGTGGTGTTACCGACCGCATCCAGCCGGTCGGTAATCTCCCGTACACCCGGATCGAGTTTGGCCATCTCGCTGATGCCGCCCGCATTGTCGGCGATCGGACCGTAGGTGTCAACACTGACTGTAACTGTCACAAAGCTGAGCATTCCGATTGCCGCCATGGCAACCCCATACAGACCTGCCACCGAATGGGCTGCGATAATACAGCCCCCCAGCATGACAACCGGCAGAAAAACGGAGAGCATCCCCACTGAAATCCCCTGCGTTATCGTAAGTGCCGCACCCTCGATGGAGGCTGCTGATATCCGCTGAGTGGAGGCGTAGTCGTAACTGGTGTAATACTCGGCTATATGGCCGATCAGAATACCGCCGGCAATGCCGAAAACGGCGCTGATCCATGGTGAGAGCGCACCTGCTTTGAAACCGATGTCCGCGACATCCTCTCCTTTGAAAACAAAACCCGCCAGCACGCCCGTCGCAACAAGAGTAATGCCGGCACCCATAAATGTTGTCAGATTCAACTCCCGGTGCGGTCGATCTGATGTTCTGCGCATCATCAGCCATAAAACCGCAACCACACTGGCAAGCAATCCCGTTGCCGCGAAGAGCAGAGGGAACATAATCAGCTTGTCCTCCAGAGAAGCCGAAATCTCAGTGGCCGTATCCCTCGAAGAAAAGGCGGTGTAGATCGCCAGAACAACCGCCGAAACCAGCGAACCGACAAAACTTTCGAGCAAATCGGAACCGAGCCCTGCCACATCACCGACGTTATCGCCGACATTATCAGCGATTGTGGCGGGATTACGCGGATCATCCTCGGGTATGCCCGCTTCGGTCTTGCCCACCAGATCGGCACCCATATCCGCAGCTTTGGTATAAATACCTCCGCCAACACGGTTGAACATTGCGATGATCGAGCAGCCCAGCGCATACCCCGAAACCGTCATCGTGAAAGGAATGTCACTGATACCCAGCCAGTTAGAGTGAAATTCCAAATGCGACGGATTCAGCTGCCCGAGCAGCCGTCCGAACACAACATAGACAATCAGCAGACCAAGCAGTGCGAAACCACCCACACAGAGCCCCATAACACTGCCACCTTTAAAAGCCACTTTCAAAGTCGAACCTATATCTTTGGTTAGGCGAGCGGTGTTTGAAACCCTGACGTTGGCAATTACCGCTATCTTCATGCCTACCCAGCCTGCCGAAGCACTCATAAATGCGCCGAGACCATACGCCACAGCCGCTGACCACGACACCAGCACACACAGCAGAATGATTATTCCGACTGAAACAAAAAGAATCAGGCGGTATTCATGCCGGATGAAAGCATCAGCGCCTTCCTGAATTGCTGAAGCTATCTCTTTCATCAAATCGGTGCCGGCATCCTGACGTCTGACACTGACGTAGTTGTATGCCGCAAGAGATACAGCGGCTGCAATCGACGCGATAATTAACCATGTCATATCAATCCTCTTTCCAATAAGTTAAATTGTTTATTTTATATTTTCAAAACCCTTAAAAAATCAGATCCGGTCGGATTCTGAAAAAGGCGCAGATCGAACTCCTGTACAACTGCAATGAAGTGGTCAAAAATATCAGCTTGAATACCCTCGTAATTCACCCATATCTTGTCTGCGGAAAAACAGTAGACTTCAACCGGCACCCCCTGTGGAGTAGGTTCCAGCTGTCTGACCATTGTGATCATCTCATGATTGATCCTGGGATTGTTGCGCAAGTAGGCCTCCATATACGCCCGCAGAACACCAAGATTTGTCATTCGGCGTCCATTGGCCAGCGATGCCGGGTCGACTTTCAACTCATCATTGTAGCGTGTTATCTCCTGCTTCTTCCGTTCAATATATTCCGTGATATACTGAATGCGACTGAAGCGCTGCAGCATCTCCTCGTCACAGAAACACACCGAGTTCATATCGAGATATAAAGCACGTTTGATTCTTCGTCCGCCGGACTCCGACATCGGGCGCCAGTTTTTAAAAGAGTCGCTGATCAGTGCATACGTGGGCACCGATGTCACAGTTTTATCGAAGTTGCAGACTTTCACGGTTGTAAGGGCCAGATCAATAACATCACCGTCCGCTCCGTATTTCGGCATTTCGATCCAGTCACCTATCCGCACCATATCATTTTTAGTCAATTGAATACCGGCCACAAACCCCAGGATCGCATCTTTAAAAACCAGCATCAACACTGCGGTGAGGGCTCCCATGCCGCTGAGAATATAAACCGGTGTTTTTCCGACCAATGTCGCAATGATCAGAATTGCCCCGATCAGATAGATAATCACTTTGACAACTTGCACAAAGCTTTTGACGGGAAACGCCACCGCAATCTTAAAGCGGTTGAATAAAACGAGAACCATATCCAGTGTGGCGTCGAGCGCAATCACCATGACAGCAATCATGCAGACACCGCTCAGATGAGCCAGAAATCTACTCAACGTTTCTTGTGCATCGAGAAGATGGGTGCTCATAAGATAAAAGACAAAAACAGGCACCAGCAGAAAGAACTTATCGAGCACTTTAAATTCCACCAGCAGATCATCAACATCTGAGCGGGAGCGTTTTATCAGGTGCTTAATCCAGCGCAAAAGAAATCTGGCGCACAGCACTCCCGCAATGGTGCTAAGCAGCATGATCAGCAAGACTCCGGTCAAGGCGGTCACAAAAGCTGCCGCTCTCTCCCCGACGCCGCAGGATGTAAGGTACGAATGAATGAAATTCAAATCCAAGGCTCCTGTTATATTATAATCCATCACTCAGCCGGCGCGTAAGATGTTGTTCAGCTGGCATGTCGGTGCTGAAGAGAGCAACTCGCAGCCGTCGGATGTGATTAAAACGACCTCCTCGATTCTGACGCCGCATCGATTAGGCAGATAAATACCCGGTTCCACCGTCAGAATCATGCCGGGCACAAGCACTGTTTTATCCCCGGGCGTAAAACCCGGCTGCTCATGGACATCGAGCCCGAGTCCGTGACCGAGTCCGTGACCGAAGTATTTCCCATAACCGGCACGCTCGATATAATCACGCGCTGTTTTGTCGATATGTTCGCAGCTGACACCTGGTTTTATCCGCTCAACAGCCTTGCGGTTGGCATCCAGTACAATCTGGTGAATCATTTTAAACTCGTTGCCAGCTGTGCCGTAAAACAGGGTGCGCGTCATATCCGAACAGTAGCGGTCGAGTTTGACACCGATGTCCAGCAGCAGAGCGCGATTGTTACGCAGTCGCGTTAAACCTGGATAATGATGACACTCCGCCGCGTTGCGCCCGACGCATACGACCGGATCAAAAGAGGGTTCCTGGCCGAATACCGAACATTGATGACGTATCAGCGTACTGATTTCCCACTCGCTCATGTCGGCATGCAACTTTTCGACAACCGCTGCGAAGAGCTGATCATTCGCAGCGCAGGCAGCCCGCATGGCGCGCTGTTCCGCAATCGATTTGACAGCCCGCAGACGCGCCACATCACCGCTGATATCAATCCATTCAACATCCGGCAACGTCGTTTGAAGTTCGAGAAAGCGTGCTGCGCTCAACGATCCCTCATAACCGACACGCTTCCATGAGCAACCCAGAGCAGCTATGACCTGTCTTTGCTCGGCCGCCCGCCACAGCATTTTTGCAGGCATGCTGCACACCTCTTTACGAGCAGCTGTCAGATATCGGAAATCGGTGAAAAAGAGCGGCTCTTCTCCTCGCTCAGCTAGGATGACGCCGCTGGAAGAGGTAAATCCGGTAAAGTAGTAACGGTTGACTTCACTGTGAATAATTAGGGCATCCAGCCTGTGACGTCGCAGAATACCATTCAGTCTGCCGGTTCTGGCCGCAAACTCCGAACTCGGTAATTTCTTAGCAGGGTGCATTATTTTATCAGCAGTTTCAGGCGCATAAAGCGTGATGGTGCGTTGGTAACCGGCACATCATGCTGAACGGTGACCTCCCACCAGTTGCTCATATCGATGCGAACAACCTCGCTGACATCAGCGGTCGTCCATATGCCGTAAACGAGATTGGAGGTGGCCTCGACAACGTAATCGAGATCATCGGCGCTCTTATTCTGACGATAAGTCAACTGCAGATAATTATCACTGATCTCTCCGGTCGGTGTGCCTTCGGCATCAAATACTCGGGGATCCAGATAGAAGGCATACTCCCAGATATTCTGAATGCCGTCACCATCCGGATCATCCAGCAACCCGACAATCAGGCCATCCTCGATCTCCTGTTGGGTGAAGTTTTCGGAGAGCCAATCGTTATAAGGCGAATCATATTCGCCGCTCACAGCCACATTGTCAATGCAGATGCCATATCCATTCTGCGGCCACCCTTCAAAGGCCACATAGTAGGTTGAACTCGGTTCCGGCAATGCTATCGACCGTTCAGTCCACGGTGAGGTGTTCTGATTATAATTTGCTATCAGGTTCCAGCTGCCGTTGGTCGAATTGCGATAATACACTTTCAACTGATCCTGATCACCGGACCACACCTCCATGTGGTGCTGGAAGGTCAACACAACATTACTTACTCCACCACCCAAATCAAGCATGGGCGTGATCAGGCGTGTCACAGAGGGCTGCGTGTTCTCATTGAAAATTGATACGTTGTAATCACCCTCATAGGCGGTGACAGGGCTACGACTTGTCTTGTCCGAAATGGTGCCGGCAGCGCAACCCCAATTGACGGGATAACCGCTGATGTACACCTGACTCCAACCTTCAGGCAAAGCACCGTCATGCTCGAAATCTTCAAAGAATGAGGCTCGCGGAACTGTTTTGATATCGAGTGTGAACTGGTTGGTACTGGCATAACCGTCGGCTCCATGCACACTGACGCTGAAGGCGTCGGAATACGGGGTTGCGGAAACTCCGCTGAGCACACCGTTTGTTGAGAGCGTCATGCCGTCCGGCAGCGTTCCGGCTACCAGGCTCCACTGGTAGGACTGCAACCCGCCGTTTGCCTGCAGGGTGGTTTCATACTCTTGACCGGTCCAGCCGAAAGGCAGTTTCTCAGCGGTGGTGATAATCGGCGCAGTGCTTTCATCGGTAATCCAGAGGTTATCGATACAGATGCCGTAGCCGAAGCGGGCCCGCCCCTCAAAGGCGATGTAATAGGTGCTGTTGGGATCTGGCAGCTGTAGCGAACGAAGTGTCCATTGCGGGGTATCGGCGGTATAATTCGCCAATTCGCTCCACTCGCCGTCAATCGTGTTGCGGTAAAGCACCTTTAGTTCATCCTGATCACCGTCGAAATTCTGCATGTGGTGCCAGAAATAGAGAATCACATTTCCTGGTGACTGCCCCAGATTGATCTGCGGCGACACCAGACGTGTCCTGCGGCTCTGACGTACGCCGTTATCGTCTTTCGCAGTATTTTTCCAGAAATAAGCATGCCACTCACCCTGCTGCGCAGCGGGCGGATGACTTTGATAACCGATATTGTGGGCAATCCAGGTGGTTGTTCCTTCAACAAACTCCTGAGTCCAGCCGTAAGGCATCTGGCCGTAGTTTTCGAAATCCTCTTCAAACAAGGGCACAACCGGCTCCGTAACAAACAGGGTAAAGTTCTTTTCAATAATTGCGCCCTGATTATCAACGGCTCGCACTGTGAAGTCGCTACGCCCGATCTCCGAGGCCACACCGGATATGGTTCCGGTCGCAGCAAGTGTCAAACCGAGTGGCAGCGCGTTGGAGACGACACCGAGGGTGTAGGGTTCATCCCCGCCCTGCACTTGAATGTTGCAGAGATACGGCTGATCCAGGATGGCATTGCTCAGAACGGTGTCGGTGACAAAACTGTAGGGTGGTGTCGGATCCCATACCCGCACACTGTCAATACAGACGCCACGTCCGTACTGGGCGGTTCCTTCAAATGCGAAATACATGGCGCGACTGATCTGAGGCAGATCAATAATGCGCTCTGTCCAGCCTGAAAGCGGGGCAGTATAGGACTCCAGCAACTGCCAACTCTCATCAGCT
>JAGYOL010000056.1 GCA_018399555.1 Kiritimatiellia bacterium
TAGCGAGCCGCGCAACAACTCGCTTCCTGTCTTTGCTGCGTTGTAGCGAGCCGCGCAACGACTCGCTTCCTGATCTCCACCATTCCTCAACACTCTCTGTGTTCTCTGTGGGACCGGTGACCTCACCGGCCATATCGGTGGGTAAGTTCATCCGCCCTGCAGACCGTAGGGCGGAGTCGGCGCAGCACTTTTTTGCGCCGCGTTTTCAATCTGCTTTCTGAGCTGATCTTCATTTACCAGCAGACTCATCGTAATATTTTTTTCCCCCGGCACAATCTTGCAGTTCTGTGCCAGAGCGGCCATCTCGGGATTTTGCGCAGCCTGCATGGCCAACATAGCCTTAAAACCCTGCAGAACCATACCGATCTGCTGTGCGCTGGCCGCATCAGCTGCCGCAATTTCGGCACTGAGCAGCAGATCGGCCTTGTCGGTTTGGGGTTGATCGACAAACAACTTGAGTGCTTTGGCCTGCGACAGCATCTGAAGTTGCGGATTAGCTTTGCCCGCAGGCATCTTGCCGACATCATAGGCTGCCATTGAAAAGAAGCGGTTCGCTTTCGCTCCAATCACACCTGCCAGGGGACTCTCAGCAGTGAGTGCCTCCCCCTTGCCATCCACCAGATCAAGATGCTTCTTCAGGGTGGTGCTGTTATTCGCCGCAACCGCCAGATTGGCGTTGACAAAACAGGCGTGGTGATTTTTGCCGCCATCCGCCCAGCTGAGAATGTTGTGTATTCCGTACTGCTCACTTTTAAAAGAGTCGTTGCCTCCCAGAATCGTGACCAGCTTGTTGACATCAAAACGTCCCTCGGCATAGACTGCTCCATCCGGCTGGCCTTCGCCGGCACCGGAGATGAAGACAGCATCAATATCTTTCATGAAGTCAATGCCGCTGATTGCTGTCAGGGCGTTGAGTTTACGGGTCGCCTTCTCATCCATGCTGTTTTTGAAAAGTTCGCCGGTTTTTGAGTTAGCCAGCTGTTTGACATCGATGCGCGCCAGCACTCTGCTATTCGCCGGGAAGTGAGAAATTTTGATCTGAGCATTCACACTCAGGTTGCCGAGCAACACTGTGGTTGCAATCAGATTATGCAGTTTCATATCATACTCTCTTTCTGGTTATTCGATCGGTCTGCGATTGTTACATATCGCTCATTGTTTAAAATCACATTCAGCCGCTGGTTGTTACAGCTCTTTGATGAGTATATTGCGATAGGATACGCGATCATTGTGATCCTGAATCAGAATATGGCCTTCACGTTGAGTGCCCCAGTTCTGATGTTTACTGAACTTACTGACAGCGACTGCTTTTCTGAACTCGTCGCTGTCACGGTTGAACTCAAGTACCTTGCGCGTGTTCAGCCAGTGTTCAATCTGCACTCCCCGCACAACAATCATACCCTGATTCCACTCGCCGGGTGCTTTCAGCAGCGCCTCCGCGTTGGCCGGCAATACATCGTAAAGAGAGGCAATCATACGGTTGCCGCCGAGACCCTTACCTGCATCGGGATGTGCGGGATCAAGCACCTGATACTCAAAGGTGGTGCCGCCGAATCTGTCGGGATTAAAGAGATATTTTATGCCGCTGTTGGCTTTGGCGGTAAGCCTGAATTCAAACTTCAATATGAAATCCGAGAATTTTTTTTCAGTTATTATATCACCGCCGCCACCGCCGTCGTTTTTGGGCAGAACCGTCAACACGCCGTTCTCAGCCACCCAGCCCCTGGCCGGCGGATTCGGTGATTTACGACTGCGCCAACCATTCAGAGTCGTGCCGTCAAAAAGCCGAGTGAATTCCCCATCGCAACACTGACCGGCTGCTTGCTTGTCCGCACTTTCAGCCCTAACAGCCAGAGTGCCGATCATAGCCACCGCCACCGCTGAAATCATAAAATGTTTCATAATTAAACTCTCCGTGGGTACATCTGCCAAGCGGTGCGCGGCGTGGTCAAAGACCCCGCCCTACAGAATCATCCATACTTTTGCAACAATTTGCAGAGGCACCCGTACTCCGTTCCTTTTTGAAAGAAGCGGCAAAATACACCGCGACTTCCGTTAACATGGTCACTACTTTACCAGTTTCATGGATTTTCGTGCAAATCAAATTGTAATAATTTTGCTGACTATATGCTGACTGGCCACTCTTACCGGGATGGATCCGAGCCTGATGCGTTCCAGTGCCGCCACTGCAGTTGAGCTTGCCAGAGCGGAGCTGTTGCAGTCTTCACTCAAATGCGCCAGCACAATTTTCCGCCACCGCCCGGAAGCGCTATCCGTAATAATCTCGGCAGCCTCATCGTTAGAGAGATGTCCGCAACGCCCCTCAATCCTTTGTATGAGCGACCAGGGACGTCCGGACTGCCGCAGCAGCTCTACATCATGGTTGCTTTCCAGCACCACCAGATCGCAGTTGTGCAGTTTCTCTTTGCTGAGTTCGGTCGCCTGTCCGATATCGGTTACAACGCCGATCCTGGTACGCCCGTCGTCGATCACAAACCCGACTGGATCGCCGGCATCATGCGGAACAGGGAACGGCTCGATCCGCAAATCCGCGATTTCAAAGGGTGAACAGCTGTCGAATATATTGAACCCGGAGTGCAGTGCCGGATCGCACAACTCGATACCGGCGGCGGTAGCATCGTTAGCATAGAGCTGCGCCTCCAGACGTTTACTCAGCACCCGGGCACCTTTGCGGTGATCACTATGATCGTGCGTAAAAAGAATCGATCTGATCTCCTGCGGATCAATCCGGGCCAGAGCCAGGCGTTGCAGAGTCTCTCTGGCACTGAGGCCGGCATCGATGAGTAGCGCGGTGCCCCCCCCTGCCACATAAATGCAGTTCCCTTTGCTGCCGCTGGCAAGAATACAAATTTTCATATCGCCTCCATAATAGCAAAACCCCTTGCTTCGGACACTGAAAAGCTCAGCACAGAAAACACTTTGTTTGGCCGCTCCGCTTTGCTTTAATAGGTGCATGCCCGAAACTTCAGATAGAAAACCACCCTGGATTCGCGTCAAGATAGGCCACAACGAGTGTTTTCAAAGCACACGCGCCCTGCTGAAGAGCCAGGGTCTACATACCGTCTGCGAGGAAGCATTCTGTCCCAACCTGGGCCACTGCTGGCAGTGCGGTCGGGCGACAATCATGATTCTCGGTGCTCACTGTTCACGCAACTGCCGCTTTTGCAATGTCGACCACCGGTGGCCGCAGCCGCCGGATCCGGACGAGCCGCATCGGGTGGCCGAAACCATCCGCCAAATCGGATTGCGGGAGAGCGTCATCACTTCGGTCACCCGCGACGACCTGCCCGACAACGGCGCCGCTCACTGGAGTGCCACTGTGCGCCGCATCCGCGAGCTCAATCCCGAGGTGCTACTGGAGATACTCACTCCGGATTTTCAGGGCAACCTGCCGCAGCTGGATATGGTGCTGGCGAGCGGAGCTCATATTTTCAGTCATAACCTTGAAACTGTGCCGCGGCTCTATCCCGCCGCCCGTCCGCAGGCCGATTACAGAGGTTCGCTGATGGTGCTGCAGCACGCCGCTGAGAGGGGCCATGTCGTTAAAACCTCGCTGATGCTCGGCCTAGGTGAGACACTCGGCGAAATCTATGCGGCCATGCGCGATGCCCGTAACGCCGGCTGCCGTATATTCTATGCCGGCCAATACCTGCAACCCACCCCCGCGCACCTGCCGGTCAGCGGCTACTGGACACCGCAGGAGTTCGCCGCAATTGAAGAGGCGGCCTATGCAATGGGTTTTGATTTCGCCGCCTGCGCCCCGCTGGTGCGCAGCTCCTACCATGAGGAGGGGCAAGCTAAATTTGTACGAGGCTTTTTAACTGCTGAAAACACGGAAGCCGCGAAATGATCGACACTCTGAAAAAACATCTCAGCCATGACGCGCATCCGCTGGTGCAGTTTATCAAATACGGTGTCGTGGGCGGCATGTCAACCGCCGTTCACATGGTGGTCTTCTTTTTCTGTGGCTGGTTTCTGTTTCCCTGCCTGGGAGAGAGTGATATCTTCGTAAAACTGCTGGGACTTTCAGCCCCGGAGATCAACGAAACCGTGCGCGCCACCCGGGCGGTTTACAGTAATGCCGTGGCTTTTCTGGTCTCCAACACCTTTTGCTACATCCTGAACACGCTTTTCGTCTTCAGATCCGGACGGCACCACCGGGCTGTCGAGTTTATGCTCTTTTTCGGCGTTTCCGGCATCAGCATGGCCATTGGCACCGCTATCCAGACGGTTCTGATCGCACGGTTCGCCATGCAGACAACCCTGGCGTTTATCGCCAATATTATCAGTTCACTCCTGATTAACTATACCATGCGCAAATTTTTTATCTTCCAGAACTGAAGTTGCTTTCACCTGCCAGTTCGCGTGCAACATAAGTGCCCGGCTCTGCAGTATATACGGTTTCCAACCGGATAAGCCGAACGCGCAAGCCGGTTACTTACAGTCCGGACCACCTGCATCAGGCGACAGTATGCTGCCGCCAGCTCAGCGCCCGACGCTGATATAACGGAAACCCTGCGCTTTCATATCGACCGGATCATAGACATTACGTCCGTCAACGATGTTAGGTGAGCGCATCAACGCTAGCATCTCACCTTTGTCCAGTGCACGGAAGACATCCCACTCGGTCATCAGCACCAGACAGTCAGCGTCGCGCAGGGCATCCAGTGGACGCTGAACGTATTCGATTTCGATTCCAGCCCGGCGGCAGTTTGTCTCGGCTACCGGATCAAATGCGCTGATCAAAGCTCCGCGCCGACGCAGCTCGCTGATCATCAGCAGTGCCGGCGCGTCACGGATGTCATCGGTTTTGGGTTTGAAGGCCAAACCCCAGACCGCGATTTTACATCCAGTTAGATCAGCCCCCAGCTGCCTTTCGATCTTGGGTATCAACGACAGCTTCTGGTCGGCATTAACCGCTTCAACCGCCTCGAGTATGCGCGACTGACAGCCATGTTGGCGGAGGCTCTGAATAAGCGCTTGTACATCCTTGGGAAAACAACTGCCGCCGTAGCCGACGCCCGCCTGCAGAAAGCGTGATCCGATCCGACGATCCAGCCCCATGCCTAGCGCAACCTTCTTGATGTCCGCGCCGACCGCTTCGGCCAGATGTGCCAGCTCGTTCATAAAGCTGATACGCGTAGCCAGCATCGCGTTGGCAGCGTATTTTATGAGCTCCGCGCTTTTGATATCAGTTACGATCAGCGGCCGTTCAGCGCGCACCAGCGGCTGGTATAGCCTGCGCATAATTTCACCGGCCCGCTCCGATGCGGTTCCTATTACCACCCGATCAGGCACCATGAAATCTTTGATGGCAGCCCCCTCTTTTAGAAACTCGGGATTGGAGACCACATCAAAATCCACCGATTCGCTTTGAGTGCAGCGGATGATTTCCGCAACCATCTCCGCTGTTCCGACCGGCACCGTGCTTTTATCAACCACCACGGTGTAGCTCCGCATGTGCCGTCCGATGTCAGCGGCCACCGCCCGCACATAGCGCAGGTCGGCCTCATGATTCTCACCCATCGGCGTGCCGACAGCGATAAATACAACCTCACCATGCAGGATGGCACCAGCTTTGTCGGTTGTAAATTGTAACCGCCCTTCACGTGCGTTACGCACAATCAGCTCATCCAGACCCGGCTCATAAATCGGCACCTCGCCACGCTGCAGTGCCGCGATTTTGGCACCATCCGCATCCAGACAGACCACATCATTACCCAGCTCTGCGAAACAGGTGCCCGCCACCAGTCCGACATACCCCGATCCGACAACCGTTATTTTCATAATTGACCAACCATAATTTTGAAAACGGCAATGGATTGATTACGAAGTGCACTTCGTGATTCATCTCCGTTTCTATGTTAATGTGCTTGTTTTTCCTCCGGCACCGCAGATAACCATTTCGTATGCGGCGAATATTCAGCCGCACGGAATCACCTGCTTCATTGCACAAAGTCGCATCATCCGCAACGGGGTTACATTGTGGTCAAAAAGTGACCTCTGATTCAAGCATAATAATTTTTTCATCTTAGCTATAGACGTAATAATTTTTTTATAGTATTTTCTTCGCAACTTATGTTTGTTCTTTTGTCTAGACATCATAACTTAGGAGGTTACATGGCCAGATTGTTTGTAAAGTGTCTAAGGACTCCATTAGCAGGAGTGCTTTTGTTGGCAACGGTGCTGATCTCTGTAACGAGTGGTTGCACCAGTTCAAGTTTTGTTCGTTACGAAAGATCGGCACCTGTCGATCCAAAGACGGATGGTCGATATAAAGTCACCGGGTATATGCATGCACGTGACTGGACGACCACTCTTTTTGTCGTGCTTCCTTTGGGCTCTGATCTTGATCGGAAATCCTCCAAAGCAATTGCAACTAACGCCGGTGCTATGGAGTCCGTCGCACTGCATGTTGAAAATTACACGATCAACCCTGCGCTCACCTGGGCTCATTACGGCGGCTTCATTCCTTATATCATCGGCACTAAGTGCAATTACATCTCCGCCACTCATGTGGAACCCTTCAGTGCCAAAAACACGGCAGGATTGTAAAAATAAAAGAGTGAGATTACTACTATGAAAAACCTATGTTTGTTTTTTTGTCTGACGGCATGCCTGTTAAGCGGCTGTACAATGACAGATGTTGTACAGATCAATACATCAGATAATATTCACATACCTGATCGTCCGTATCAGAATCTGGGCAAGGTGCATGCGGAATCCTGGGGTATCGGCTTTGTTTACAGTGCCTTTTTGGCTGGCAGTCCTCAGCAGGCCAAAGCGGCGGCGGAGCGGGAAGCCAGGAAACGTGGTGCTGATGCGATTATAAACCCTGCCTGTTACGCTGAAACCCACATGCCGCTTTTGATGCTTATCGGATGGAAGGAATACCATTTCAGCGGTGATGCGATCAAATATGTCGCTGAAGGAGGTACAAAATGAAATCATTGATATTTTTAAAGAGTGCACTGCTGGTATTGATATTTCTGGCACAAGGGTGTTCTTTTCAGCATTCCGCCGCTGTAAATTCGGATAAAATGGTACGGGTTTATCCCGAAGAGGGTCACAAGCCTATCGCGCTGCTTCATACTGAAACCTGGAGTTTGACTCTGTTTTGTCAAAATATCGGCGGTGCGTCACTGGCTGATTCACAAAGGGAGCTCGTCCATCGGGCCAAAATGCTGGGTGCGGATGCAGTTGTGTATCCCAAAAATCATGTTGAGACTCGTATGCCTTTCCCGTTGCCCTTTATTATCGGCTGGGAAGAGTATCACGTATGGGGAATGGCGGTGAAAAAATGAAGATGACAATATTTAAAAAATGCGTGACTGCTTCTTTGGCTATTTTGATGCTGGGGGGTTGCTCTACCAACTACATGGTACCGGTCGCCAATTCCCCATCTCGCATCGAACATCTTACTGCGGCAAGTCTCAAGCAGAAAAAGAGACCGTATGAGGTTATCGGTCCAGTGCATTGTGAAAAATGGAAAGTTGTTATGTACTGGATGACGGAAACCGACATGATGCGTCAGACATTTTTTGATTTTGAAAGCGAGGCTGCTCGTGTTCAGGCTGATGCGGTGGTAGATGTTACATCAAGTGCCGAGAATCACTACCAGTTTGCGCTGGTAATTTTATTCGTGCCCTTCATCTACTGTCATGAAGAAACGCATGTCAGCGGTACTGCCATTAAATGGCTGGATTGACGTTTCAGACAACACAGAACCTCTGCCGGGCCGGCTCTGAGAGCCGAAAGACTTATTTCTGAGCAGGAAACCTGCAGCGTAGTTTCACACAGTGCCGGGGCATATAACCGGCACTTTTTTACACTTATCATTGCTACCACTTCAATCAAGGTGCTTCAGCACCGCTGACCGGTGGTAGCAATAAACCTCAAATTTTTAAACCAGGTCCCGCCCAGCGGGAGCGATCAACCAAGTCCATTTAACGGGCGATTGAACCTTCTCCATAGATTTTAAGCTTGCGGAATCTGACCTCATCGTTGCCGGCCATCAGGGCCATAACGCATTTGGGTTCGCGCAGAATTTCATCTTTTACACGCAGAATGGCATCGCCGAGCTGCACAGCCATTTCCGCTCCGCGGAAATTGACACGCATTGTCTGCCACTCATCCGGTTCAAAGTTTAATTTTTCCTCGGCCAATGTCGTGTGGGTTGCGCTCTTGTGTTCGGTTTCAAAGTTATGCAGAATGGTACATACAATTGACAGATTGCGCGGCGTAACATTGACGAGGAATATTTTATTCGGCTGATGACTTTGCAGCCGCAGGGTGTGGGTGGCGAAAAGCGGCAGTGTCAATTCATAGGTGATATCGCAATCGCGCTGATTCAGAAGGGTGCGCACAGCGGCACCGATTTTATCACGCCGATCCTGCCTGCCATACAGAACACCGTCAGAGGCCCGCCATTTCCCGCGCACGATTGACCACGGCACTTCGGGCAGTTCTGTAAATTTACTGCTGTAAATCACCGTTTGAGTGATCGGGCTGAGCGATGCCCTTTTCGGGCGCGGCGGTATCGGCGGCGGCAGTTCGCGGCTGTAGCCACCGTTGCGGTAGCGTTCCAAAAGTTGCTCGAGTTCAGCAGCCATCTCAGGGCAGTTTTCGATCCGGTCGCGGCTCTCGGCGATATCGTCGGATAGGTTATAGAGCTGCTTTCTGAACTGATCGCGCCGCAGCTTTAGAGCACCGCTGCGGGTGGCGGGATGAAAAACACCTTCAATCCATTTCCAGTCACCGCGCCGGATCGCGAAATTACCGTCGGCACTATGGACAATCAGATCCCTGCGGATCGGCGAGCTGTATTTTTTGTCCAGCCAGGCCGGCAACATGTTATAGCTGTCCTCGGCCGCTGTGCCGACCGCCGGCAGCGGCTCTCCGACCAAGGCTGCTACCGTAGCCAGCGTGTCGCTCAGACTGAGGGTTTCGTCACAAACCGTTCGTGCGGGCACATGTCCGGGCCAGCGCAGCAGATAGGGAACGCGGAAGCCGCCCTCCCAGACATCGTGTTTGCCGCCGCGGAAGGGGCCGGATATTTTCAGACCGGCTTTATAGGCATCGGTCGCCTCTCCCTCTTTAGTCGGCTTGAAAACGCCGCCGTTGTCGCTGGTGAATAAAACCAGGGTATTTTGAGTGAATCCCTTGCGGTCAAGTGTGTCGAGCACCCGACCTACAGAGAGATCAAGTTCATGAATCCAGTCACCGTACGGCCCGGCTTTGCTGCTCCCCTTTGTTTTGACGGAGGGGGTCACGGGACTGTGAATCGCCACCGGGGTAAAATAGAGAAAGAAGGGCTTGTCGGACGACTGCCGCTCAAGCCACTCGATTGCCCTGGTTGTTATAAAGGGCATCACCTCTTCATCCACACGATGCGGCGCATCCAATCCTAAAAAGGGTTTGTTTTTGAAGTTTTTACCGGTTTTGCCGGGACTCAGTTTCGCGGAACGCAGTCCGACAACCCGGTGATTCTCCACGTAGATGCCGGCAATATCGCCATGGTTGGCCGGTACTCCTAAGTGATAATCAAACCCGATCTCAAGAGGTCCGGGTTTCAGCTCATTGGTATAATCAGTTACCGGGGCGTCACCATATCCCAGATGCCACTTGCCGACTGCGGCGGTTTTGTAACCATGTTTTTTAAGTAGCGAAGCCAGATTGAGGCGGTCGGGTTCGATATGCAGCGGTGAGGTTGTGCCCAGCACCTCATGTTTAAGCGAGGTGCGCCAGCAGTAGCGACCGGTCAATACCGAATAACGGGTGGGAGCACAGACCGATGAGGTGGTGTTTGCATCGGTGAAGCGGCGTCCCTCCGCTGCCAGGCGGTCGATGTTCGGTGTGTGGATCAGTGCCGGATCGGCCCCATAGCAGGTGGAGCTGCCATAACCGTAATCATCGCTCAAGATCAGAACGATATTGGGGTTGCGACCCTGCGCCTGAGCATTGATGAATGCTGACAGCAGAATTCCCTGCAGAATTATTATTGTTTTGATACCGTTTTTTTGCATAGTTAATCCTCGTTGTGTTCTGTCTGCTGCTGAAGAGCCACCATGATTTACATTTTAAGCAATGTCGCATCGATAGTCATTTTTTTATGACGCAGATTAAGGTTAGCCCCTTTGATCACGATTTTTTCATCTTCGCGGCGCACATCAAGCGGTTCGTCGAGCCAGACCTTCCATCCGCGGGCGGCTGCTCTGTCATACAGACTCTCCAGGGTATCGACAAACCTATCCTGCCCGCGCCAGAAAGGAATGGCTCCGAGGCGATGAAGCAGGGGTGCTTTGGTTTCCAGCTGTTCTTCAACTCCCAGATCCCGGATTTCTCGCAGTGCTTCGGTGCCGCCATAATAACTGCTGATAGCCGGTTTTGCTTTCCGGCACTTTTCTGTGACCGCTTTTCGGGCGGGTTGCACAGCTCCGGCTGTGAAAATATCCATGCGTGTGATCCCACGTAACTCCAACAGCAGCAGCGGATTTTTTGAGATCTCCTCGCCCAGCAGATAGTAGACCGCAGCGAGGTGTTTGCAAGGATTGGCCCAATCCGGACAACTGCAGCGGCTTACAAGATCATTTTCTTTGACGGGAAAAAGCTGACAGCCGGATTTCTGCAGCAGTGTTTCGATTTCAAGAGGCAGGTCTCCCACCAGCAGACGGGCAATAATGACCGGATTTTTACGCATCTGCGCAACCACCTTTTTAAAAGAGGCCGGTGGGAGGGTTTTAAAGCTGATGGTGCTCTCATAGGGCTCTTTGCGGGCCCCCTGCACCACCGCCCGCACCATACCGGGCGCAACAGTCATTTCGGAAACCTGACCCGCTTCGGCGTAGTTACGTCCACGTCCCAGCCTGGCCCCCAATCGAAACTGTTCCATCATATCGATCCAGCGCCGGCTCCACCAGACACGCACATAGCCGTTACTGCCGGCGCACTGTGACCTGATACCGCCGTAAACAGCCAGCGGATTGCGTAGAGGATAATTACGTTTTCTACTCATACTCTAATTCTCCCCGCTTTGTGCACAGGAAAGCTGCAGCAGCTGGCGCAGTTTATTATTGGAAAGTTCCGTCAGAAATTTTTCGCCGCTGCCGACAATCTCATCGCTCAGAATCAGCTTGCTTGACATCAGGGCGTCGATCCGCTCCTCCAAAGTGCCGGCACAGATGAACTTATGTACCATGACATTTTTCTTCTGTCCAATTCTGAAGGCCCGGTCTGTCGCCTGATTTTCAACCGCCGGATTCCACCAGCGGTCAAAGTGAAAAACATGGTTCGCTCTGGTCAGATTCAAGCCGGTACCGCCAGCTTTAAGCGAAAGGATAAAAGCTGTGGGTTCTTTGGATTTCTGAAAGCCGTCGATCATGCGTTCTCTTGCCTGACGGCTCGAGCCACCATACAGAAAGGGCATATCAACGGCGAAGGTGCCGCAGAGATGCTCCTGCAGCAGGGCTCCCATCTGAGCATACTGGGTGAAGATCAAAGCACTCTCCCCCATCTGAAAAACTTCATCCAGCATCTCGACCAATCGTTCAAGTTTGCCGGAGCGGTCGGCCAGCACATCACTCCGTCCGAGATAGTTGGCAGGATGATTGCAGACCTGTTTGAGGGCCGTCAGCACAGCCAGCACAGCTCCGCAGCGCTTGATTCCGCTTAACTCATCTAATTCGCGGTTGAAACTCTCGGTTATCTCCTGATAGAGCTGCCGCTGCTCGATTGAGAGCGAGCAGTAAACCTTGTTTTCAAACTTCTCGGGCAGGTCACGGATAATCTCCTTATCGGTTTTCAGGCGACGAAGTATAAAGGGAGAGGTTACTTTACGCAGACGATTTTTCGCTCTGGGGTCGCTGCCGGACTGAATGGGTTTGAAAAAGTTGTCGCGGAAAGCCTGACGTGTTCCGAGCAGTCCGGGATTCAGAAAATCCATCAACGACCAGATGTCGCCCACGTTATTTTCCATCGGGGTTCCAGTCAGGGCTACGCGGTGATCGGCCTGTATTGCGCGTGCCACTTGGGCTTGACGGGTTGCGGCGTTTTTTATGTTCTGCGCTTCATCAGCCACAAACAGCGACCATTTGATGCGTTTAAGCGTGTGGTAATCGCGGTACAGCAGGGTATAACTGGTAATCAAAACATCACAGTACCTCACTTCCTCCATCAATCTTTCATCTTTGCGGCGTCGGAGGCCGTGATGCAGCATACACTTTAAATTCGGAGCGAAGCGGTTGAGTTCATGCATCCAGTTACCGAGTATTGAAGTCGGCCCGGCAATCAGAACCGGTTTAGAGCTGCCCTGTTTTTTAAGATGCAACATAAAGGCGATGGCTTGGATCGTCTTGCCGAGCCCCATATCATCGGCCAGACAGGCTCCCAGCCCCCAATCGCTTAAAAAAACAAGCCAACTCAGTCCACGTTTCTGATAGGGTCTCAGTCTACCCTTCAACTCGGCGGGCTGAGTGATACGCCGGAAGGTTTTTTCACCGCGCAGTGTTTTGAGAAAATTTGCAATCCAGCCTTGCCCGTGCAGATCATTTATCTCCATGTTGCTCAATTTGCGGCTGCCGCTGAGTGCCAGCTGCATGATTTCACGGGCGGAACAGGTTTCACGGCGTTTTCTCTTCCAGATTCGCAAGGCCTCCTGCAACTGACTCAGGTCTATTTCGATCCAGCGTCCGCGGAAATAAACGAGCGGGGAGTGACCGTTCAGCAAATCCTCAAGTTCTTCTGGAGTAACGGGTTCGCCCTCCAGTGTGACGCTCCACTGTATATCGAATTTGGCATCAAGTGTTTTGTTTCTCTGATCCCGCTGTGAATGCGCCAGTATTTCGACATTGAGAGCAAAGGGCTGTAGTCTTTCTCTGTCGCACCACTGCGGCAAAATTATCTCATACCCGGCTGCCCGCAACAGCGCCGCAGTCTGATTGATGAATGTGTGCGCTTCCTGTCTGGTCAGCCGCACCGCCGATTCCCTGCCTTCAATTTGAAGGCGTTCGAGCGGCAGAAAAAGCAATGTGGCCTGACCCAGCGACATCAGCAGATATTCACTGAGCTCCGCATCGGTGAAGAACTTTCCGGTCTGTGGAAAATGGAAAACACGTCCATTCTGACGATAGCTTAATTTAAGATTCCACTCTTTTTTTTCAGGATCTGTCGGTTCAAACAGCTCAAAAAGCAGGGTGATGTTCGCTTCACGGGCAAAATCCACCGGTCGACGCCAGCTATGCAGTACCCCGCTCAATTCAGCCAACTCATCAGATTCCGGCCACCGTATCACCGGTGAATCACCACGCAGGGCCGCCAGCCAGGCGTCATGAACACTGTAAAATTTGCCTTTTAGTGCCTGGGCCCGCGAAAGAGTGGTCGTCACGCTCAAACGGACAACCGCATCGGCCATGCTGTCCAGCAGCGCACTGATCGCCTCGCGGCGGTCGGCACGTTGGAGAGCAACCGGGGGAATCAGGTTTTCTATTCTGTTCAGTCGTTCGATATCCGCCGGTGCGAGCACCGGCAGCCAGAGCGCCCGATAGCACTGATTCTGATCTTTGACTGCTGAGGGGAGGAAGCAGCCGCGGGCGATCAGCGCACCGGCAAAACGGAACAACTCTTTTAGTGAAAGGAGGTCATGTCCCGCAAAAATTTCATTTCCTATATTTCTGCCGGGGCAGCCGCTCAGTAAAGCCACCATCTGTAGCGACTCCAGCCGTACTGCGTCCACACTCCATTTACACAGCCTGCCCCTACTTCGATCACATATCCTTGGATCATGTTGACCTCTAATTAGAAAATCCTGTGACGGCAAGGGATATTTTGATCTTTTGCTGGTAAGTGTCGGCAGGGTCAACTCAATAGTTTCCGATTCAAAATCACCCGCTTTCACCCATAAAATGCTGCTCAACAGATTTTTTAACGTTGAACTGTCAACATTAAACGGCGAATATGACTTTTCACCGGCATCCTCTGACAAGATTCTCTTTCGATCCACATCCTGTTCAGCCCATACATAAAGCGCAGTTTCACACCAACATGTATGTAGAAATTTCATCGCACCGTACATTATGCACTTTTTTGCATGTTACAGTCCATAAAATACGATTTTTACCTCTTTCCCCTTCATTCTTCACTCTTCTTCCCCCTTAGCTCTTCTTTTGCGAAGAAATTCCACCCTGCGTTTAACTTTCTCACGTTCTTCCCGCATTATTTCAACCACTTTGGCACATTGTTGCGCCTCTAAATTATCGCGTATAACGATCAGAACCTGAACTGACAATTTTGCCTGTTCGGTTCTCAGACGCCCGATCTCTTCGGTCAGCTGTATCATTTCTATAGGGTCACTGCCCGGTACTGTTAAAACATTGACCGCTATTTCCGCCTGTTTGCGGGCGTTCTCCCCTATTTTTCTGCCAAATTCCTGCATACGACTATCAATAAGGGCGAATTCTTTTCTCAATTTTTTCACCTGTTCGGGTGAAATTCGGGCTTCCCTGACACATCTTTCACTCAAAATGTGTTTGGCGAAGCGCAAGTGGTGCATCTCTTTTCTAGCAGGTGATTTGGAGCCGGGAAACTTTCGCCTGATTTCCATCTCACTTTGCTGTGCCCAGCCCACATGCACTGCCATCATTGTCAACAAACATGTTAAAAGACTTTTCATGATTTTCCTCTGATTACGCTCTTTTTCAGTACTTCAATTTAATAAACGAGTTATTAACATTATTATTGTTACAATGTTCATAAAGTTTATTTTTCGCCAAAAAGATTTGCT
>JAGYOL010000057.1 GCA_018399555.1 Kiritimatiellia bacterium
TGGTCTCCATGATTCCATGTGTGTCTGCCGTCGTATCTTTGGTTATAAAACGCTACGCGTTTTGGAGATTTAATTCTGCTTGAATTTCTTAAAATGGCAATAAAGCAGCGCAAGCATCCTGCCTGCAAGCTTAAGATACATAAAGTCGGGGCTTTTGAACAGCGACTAAAGTGTGGGAACGGGGGGCACAACCACTTTGCTCCATTTGTCCGGCTGAGTTTCATCTTCATGATGTGCGATGTTTGCCTGAATGGTTTCTACAAATGTTACCGTTCGCAAACCGCGCTGGACTGTGGCAAAAACCGGGTTTTCCGGCAGGTTTTCAGGGTTTCGGCAGTAGGTGAAGAAGCTGCGGTATGATGCGGTTACAGCGTCGATATACGCCTGCTCATAACCGAAAGGTGCGGGTGTGTATGGTTGTTCCAGCTCATTAAAAGGGGTGCCGCCGTTGTAGATGGTCTCATTGCAATTGATGTCTCGCAATATCAGTTTGTCCGGTGCGCCCTGACTCCATTCCAGCGATGCCTTATCACCGAAAACACGGATATTGATGCCGGATTTCAATCCGGTCGCGATCTGGCTGGTGACGAACACAGCGCGTGCGCCGTTTTCCAGCCGTGCCATAACGGTTGCGTCGTCATCCAGAATACGTCCGGCAATAGATGGGCGCAGATCAGCACTCAATTCACATATCTCCAGCCCTGTCAGCCACTCGGTGAGATAGAAACAGTGCGAGGTGTGATCGACAGCACACCCCACCGGACCTGAGCGTCGTGGATCGGTGCGCCAGCTGGCTTGTTTGTGGCCGTCGGTTTCAAGCCTCTTCGCAAGCCAGCCCAGCTGGTATTCAACAACGACCTTGCGGATGTTGCCCAGGGTGCAGTCGGAGTGGATCATCTGATGTGCTTTAGCCAGCATCGGATAGCCGGCATAGGGCAGCATAATGCCATACAGCACTTTTTCATCCCTGACTCTGCGACTGAGATTGAGGGCTTCGTCAAGATTGCTGGTGAAGGGTTTTTCGCTGAACACCGGGAAGCGGGCATCGATGGATGACATCGCAACCGGATAGTGCATGGTGTTCGGTGTCAGAATCACTGTCAGCTGCATTCGATCTTTAGCGGAGACGGTTTTTTCTCTGCGGAACATGTCACGATAGGTGCCGTACACGCGCTTGATCGGCAAACCGATCTTCTTGCCTGATTCAAATGAACTGTGGCGTGTGCTGCCGAACGAACCGCAGACGACCTCGCATTCACCGGTCTGTTCGAGTGCCTTGAGATGCACCTTCCCTACAAAAGAGTTATGACCGCCACCGGCTATACCGACCCTGATTGTCTTGTCGCTCATCCTTCACCTTCCTAAATGTTTTAATAAATAACAAAAATTAACGCTTTCAAAGCGTCTATATCTTAATGACAAATATACAATATTGCCAATGAAAAAATTATAATTCTTTGCAGATCAAAATGGCCAGTGAAGTATTGAACAGAGCACTGCAACCATTGTGTTCCTGCCAGAGGCCGCCGCCGCGCATTGATATTTTTTGTGTGCTTATGATTCTGCGGGCATAACGGGCACGCCAGTCAACTCTGCGGCCGTCCGGAGAGAGCAGCTGGCCGTTCAGATCGCGGTTGATTATACGGGCGTTGAGCCACATTTGCAGGAGCGGGAGTTTTTCGTAATCCGTCGGTTTGAACAGTTGTTGAGAGACCTCACCGGGTATTGCGGAGTTTTTGTCGAGTGAGCGGACAAACTCATTCTGCAATGCCGTGAGGTGCGGATCAGGTTCTGAATCCACTATAATCTGATTCGATTTTTTCAGCCAGTGCTGAGTGTTTGTCTGGTCAAACACATTGAGGACTGATAGAGTCACAACGCCGAAGAGTGCCGCATATGCGTTGGTTTCAGCCTGTTCGGGATATTTGTTTTGCAGCCAGAGCAGTGTGTTGTTTACAACATTACGCGGCGGCGTTTTAATCTGCATGGAGTGGATGGCCAGCAAAGCGATTGATGTCTCAGTGACGTCGCCCGTTGCGCCGAAATAACCATGACTGGAGTGTTGTCGCAGCAGCCACTCGCCGCCGAGTGCAACTGCCCGATCCAGCTCCTGACGGATTGAAATGTCCAGAGTGTCTCCGGGTTCATGATATTTACGCAGGTAAAGCGCAGATTCCCTGTCATCCGAAAGAACCGATGCGGAGATTCCTAAAAGGAAAATAATGCATTTATGTTTCAATCCTTTTTTTATCATGTCAATCGTATAATTTTGTTGTGTTATGGTGTGGTCTATGGTGGCGACGGTTCTGAAAATCAGCATGTTGCAGACATTTGCTTGTTTTTCACAACGGTAGTTGAGAGAATAACCGTCAATTACAGGATATTGTATATCACCCCGGTGGATTTTTACAGAACCAACCGGCGAACTTTTTTGAAGGGATTGTGTGCTTACATGAGTTTTTCAGTCGCGGTTTTCTGGCTTGTAATCCTTACCTTTATACCCGGGTTGGAGGCACGCGCCTCACTGCCGTTTGCTTTTTTCAACAGTGATATCCGCAGTGTTCTGGGGTTGCCGGCGGCATTTGCAATCTGTTTTGCGGTCAACATTATGATCGGCGTTTTAACTTTCTGGCTGATGGGGCCGGTGGTTCAGATTTTCAGATGCTGGAGTTTTTTCGACCGGTATATATGGCCGCGGTTTGAACGCACGCAATACAAGCTGCATCCTTATGTGGAAAAGTATGGTGAATGGGGTCTGGCACTGTTCATCGGGGTGCCGCTGCCGGGAACCGGAGCCTACACCGGAGCTTTCGGCGCCTATCTGCTCGGTTTCGACAGGCGTCGCTTTCTGCTGGCGAATCTTTTCGGCGTGATCATAGCGTTCATCGCGATTTCCTCGCTGTGTGTTCTGATTGAGCGCGGCGTGGTGGCGGAAGAAAGTCTGATACGCAAGGTTCTGATTAAAGAGAGTGTTCACTGAGAGTCATCGCGCATTGTTTCCAATATAGATGCAGTCTAATATTACTTTCCTGTAATATTAGAAAAATACAGTTGCATAACCGGCGGCGTTTTAGTAAGCTACATGAAGTTGATTAAAAATATTCAGATAAGAGGATCGTTCTATGAAGACAACTAAACATTTGTTATGCGCTCTGACGTTGCTGGCATCGTGTGGTGTGCTGGTGGCGCAGGAAGAGGTTGCTGAACCGCTCAATATGGAGGAAGAAACACCTCTGGTGGAGGTGAACGACAGTTCACGCTGGTATGTCAGTCCGGGTGTGGGCATGATGTTCTTCGAGGGCAATCAGGTTGTTGAGGAAGGGCTGAATATGGTTTTGCGATTCGGTTATGACTTTGATGAACATTGGGGGCTCGAGTTAGGTGGATCATGGGCTCCCAACATAACCCGTGACGGCAATAAATACTCTGACTCAGGGCCGTATAGCAAGCGCATAGATGGTCAGAACATATACGGCGTTTTTATTGACGGTTTATATCATTTTGATCGTTTCGAGCGTTTTGACCCCTATCTTTCAGCTGGATTCGGTTATTACAGGGCGCAGGACAAAGTTTTCTGCGAGGGTGATGAATACTATGTTTACGGACCACGTGTGGGTGCCGGAGCATTTTATCACCTGACGGACTCGCTCTCTTTGCGAGCGGATGCCCGTACATTCATGGCCATCGACGATACCTGTGAGTTTATGTACACCGCTGATCTTGGCCTGGCGTATCGCTTCGGTGGGAGTAAAAAGCGTTCGGGCATCGATGACGGTGCCGGTACGGCTGCTTTACAGAATCTTTCCAAAGACTCCGATGGTGACGGTTTGACAGACGAGGAGGAGGCTGCTCTCGGCACCGACCCTTACAATCGCGACACTGACGGTGACGGTTTGTCAGACGGTGATGAAGTCAACATATACAAAACCGATCCGTTGAACAAGGATACCGATTTTGACGGACTGAGCGATGGTGATGAGGTTCTAAAGTATAAAACCAATCCGCTCGTACGTGATACCGACGGAGGTGGAGTGGCTGACGGACATGAGGTTATTGAGGATAAAACCGATCCGCTGGATCCCTCCGATGATCTGATGCTTTTTGAGATCAACATTCAGTTTGATTATGACACAACAATTATCAAACCGCAGTATTTTGCACAGCTTGATGAAATTATCAATGTACTGAATCATAAACCCGGAGCCACAGCGGTTATCGAGGGGCATGCGGATCGTCGCACACGTTCCAGTGCGCAGTACAATCAGGAGCTCTCCGAGCGCCGTGCGCAGGCGGTTCTCTCCTACATGGTTGGCAAGGGTGTTGAGCAGAGCCGTCTGAATGCGGTGGGTTACGGCTTTAACCGTCCCAAGGTTGAGCCTGATCTGATCAACGGCAATCCGGAAAACCGTCGTGTCGAGGTATACATCCGCGGTGCCGGAACAAACTCAGACAAAACAAAGTATATTGCACGCTGAAGCCGAAAACACTTGCTGTTACTTAAGTAGTTTAGATATATTACAACCGCATGGGGGCAATTGCCCCCATTGCGGTTTTTTTTAATACGGGGCTTTGATGAAGATCATTGAGCGATATGTGCTGAAATCTTATCTGGCGGCGGTTCTGCTTTCCTGGCTTGTGCTCTCTTTTGTTATGACCATCGGTCTGGTTGTCCGAATTGCTCAGCTGATTATTCAGGGCCTTCCTTTGAAAGCCGTCGGCACTTTTATGCTGATCGGATTTCCTGAAACTCTGCGCCTGACAATTCCCATAAGTCTGCTGATCAGTTCGCTGCTGGTCTTCAGCCGTCTCTCCGCAGACAGCGAGATAGCCGCCATGCGCTCCTGCGGTGTCAATCTGCTGAGTGTGATGCGCTGGCCGATTCTGTTTGGATTGCTTTGCAGTCTGCTCGGTGTTTACATCAATCAGGAGATCGTGCCGCGCGCTCATTGGCTACGCAGAAACATTCATGCGGAGATCAGTGTGGAAATCGCCATTGATCTTCTCGAACCGGGAAAATTCATTAGCGACTTTCCTGAGGTGACTATCTGGTTCGCATCCAAGGAAGGGAACTGGATAAATGACGTTCTGATTTATGATCACACCCACAAAGAGGTGACTCGTGAGATACGTGCGGAAAAAACTCTGGTTGAAACAGTCGGTGACGATATTGTTCTCAATATGTACAAAGTGCGAATAGATCCGGTTGAATATGACCGTCCTGGAATCGCGACTGCCGATCGCTTTACCTATGTGATGGAAGATGCTTTCAAGAAGAAGAATAAACAGAAGAAACACAAGGATTTGACTTACAGTGAACTGGCTGCGGAGATCAGAACTATCAAAAAAAATTATGACAGACGCCCTGCGGCTGTTATGCGGAAGCGTTACAATGTCTGCCGGACTCACATGCAGATCCGCTATGTTTATGCCTTCGCCGCTTTTATTTTTGTGATAATCGGTGTTCCGCTGGGTATCAGGTCACACCGTAAAGAGTCAACAATCGGTATAGCTCTCAGTCTGGTGGTGGCACTGTTTTTCTACATCGGGGTGATCTTCGCCGAGTCAATGGACAGTGTGCCGATGTCGCAGTCACACATTCTGGTCTGGGTACCGTTTGCGGTATGCTCGCTGGTGGCTGCCTGTCTTATACCCAGAAATCTGTGAGTAATTTTTACGAGAGGATATTTCATATGACCAAAATTCATCCAACTGCGATTGTCGATCCGAAAGCTGAGCTGGCGGAGGGGGTCGAGGTCGGTCCATACGCCACTATAGGTGGAGATGTTCAGATCGGTGCTGGAACAGTTGTCAGGCAGCATGCCAATATAGAGGGCCATACAAAGATCGGCGAAGAGTGTCAGGTGTTCCCGTTCGCCTGTATCGGCATGAAAACGCAGGACCTGAAATATGTCGAGGGCGACATTACCTATGTCGAAGTCGGTAATCGCACAGTCATGCGCGAATTCTGCACTGTGCACCTGGGGACAAAGCCGGGAGAGGTCACCAGAGTCGGCGATGACTGTCTGATCATGGCCTATTGTCATGTGGCCCACGGCTGTAAGGTGGGCAGTCATGTAATCATGTCAAATCTGGCCACCCTTGCTGGTGAGGTTGTTGTGGAAGACTATGCGATCATCGGCGGACTGGCGGCAGTGCATCAATTCTGCCGCATCGGAACCTTCGCCATGATCGGAGGGGCTTCCAAGGTCCGCCAGGATTGCGCACCTTTTATGATCACCGATGTCTCCAGTGAAGATGTGCGGGTCGGGGGGCCCAATATCGTGGGCCTCAAGCGGCATGGCTTCGGGCCGGAGGTGCGCTCTGCCTTGAAAGAGGCCTATCGCATACTCTACCGTGAAGGGTTGAATCGTACGCAGGCACTCGATAAGCTGCAGTACGAAATGAATGAACTACCGGAAGTCAAGCGTTTGATCGAATTCTACAGGGCAAGCCAGCGCGGCGTTCACTGAGTGAATTTTCACCTTGCACCGCAACCTGTAATAATGGTATAAGAGAACCGCAAAGTACTCATGGGCGAGTTGGCGCTTTTTTTTCAATGCAAGGAACAAACGTTTGAGCAGATGAGCAGATGAAGAGATGAAGAGATACGAACAGACAACTCTGAAACAGATTGCTGCGGATCTGAAACTTTCGGTTTCGACTGTTTCAAGGGTTCTGGCTGGCAAGGGTGACCGTTATCGTATCAGTGCCCAAACCGCCGACCGTGTCAAAGCCGAGGCGAAACGCACCGGTTTTGTTCCCAACCAGATAGCCAGTGCTCTACGGCTGAAACGTACCCATACCATCGGATTGATTATTCCTGACATATCGAATCCTTTTTTCGCCGCTGTCGCACGGCAGATTGAAATGGAGGCAGCCAGGCGCGGATATTTTATTATTCTTTGCGACTCGCGTGATTCCACCGGTGCTGAGGTTGAGTATTTGAAACTGCTGCAGTCGCGCAGTGTGGATGGGCTGATAATCTCTCCGGTTGGCAGGATTGGTGCTCATTTGCGCGGGTTGCGCGGCAACGGTGTACCGGTTGTTTTGATTGATCGTTATTTTCCCGATCTCGAAGCACCCTATGTTACCAGTGATAATTACGGGGGTGCGTATGAGGCGGTTACACACCTTATAGAATATGGTCACACTCAAATTGCCTGTGTGCGTGGTATCGCAGGATCTTCAACCGCTGATGACCGTCTGGCAGGTTACAGAGCGGCTCTGGGAGCTGCCGGAATAGATTACGATCCGCAAATGGTTGCTGGTGATGATTTCAGTGAAAGTTCGGGTTATGCAGCGGCGCAGGTGCTTCTTAAGAGCAAATCTGTCAAGCCGAGCGCCATATTCTCGCAGGGTAATCTGATAACTTTCGGAGTGTTAAGGGTGTTGGACGAGAAAAATTTAGCTGTTCCGGTCGATATTTCGCTGGTCTCTTTTGATGATCATTATTATGCATCTTTTCTTGCGACACCTCTGACAACGGTGGCTCAGGACAAGGAGAGCATCGGCAGAGATGCTGTTAAACTCCTGTTCAGGCAGCTGGATCAGGGGGTTGACAAAATCACCGAAGGAATTCATGTGCCGACCTTTTTGATCAAACGCAAGTCGGTCGCATACTGTTAAATAAATAACGAAAGAAAGGTTCAGACAAATGGTCTTGATAGAATCATATCCCGTGGCTGTGATAATGTGTGTTATCACTATGCTGTGCTGGGGCTCATGGGCCAATACACAGAAGCTTGCTTCCCGTGAATGGAAGTTTCAGCTCTTTTACTGGGACTACGCTATCGGTGTGTTGCTGCTCACGCTGGTACTGGCCTTTACCATGGGCAGTATGGGTGAGGGCGGACGCGGTTTTTTTGCCGACTTGGAGCAGGCGTCGGGCAAAATGATCCTTTACGCATTCATCGGCGGCGTGATCTTTAATTTCGCCAACATTCTGCTGGTGGCGGCTATTGACATAGCCGGCATGGCGGTCGCCTTCCCCGTAGGTATCGGAATTGCTCTGGTGCAGGGTGTTGTCATCAATTACATAGGTACGCCTGAGGGAAATCCTGTGGTTCTGTTTATCGGTGTGGCTCTTGTTGCGGTGGCGATTGTCATTGACGCGGTGGCTTATAAACGCTTGCAGAGCGGCTCAGCTGAACGGCAGGGTATTGTCAAGGGGCTGCTGCTTTCGGTGGTGGCCGGTGTGACTATGGGCATGTTCTATCGTTTTGTCGCCAAATCCATGGTGCCGAATTTCACTGAGCCCGGTGCATTCTCCAATCCTGTGAATGCCGGTTCGCTCACACCATACACAGCACTGGTTATTTTCGCATTGGGGTTGCTGCTTTCATGTTTTCTTTTTGTGACGGCTATCATGTTCAAACCCTTCAGCGGTGAGCGAGTTGCGCCCTCGGATTACTTCAGGAAAGGCACGCCACGTTTGCATCTGATTGGCATCCTCGGCGGCACCATCTGGAGTCTGGGCATGTCGTTCAGTATTATTGCATCTGGTGCCGCTGGTCCGGCGATTTCCTACGGACTGGGGCAGGGTGCCACCATGATTGCCGCATTCTGGGGCGTATATATCTGGAAAGAGTTCAAGGATGCTCCCCAGGGCACCAATAAGATGCTGAATGCTATGTTTGGATGCTTCATCGTCGGACTGGCATTGATCATTGCCGCCCGCGTGATGTAGCACGCGAATTGGATTTAATTTTTAATAAAGGAACATACAATGACAAAAATTTTTAAGATACTGATATCCACCACGCTGATCTCCGCTTTCTGCGGTTGCGTACTAACCCAGCCGCAGAAATCCGCAAAAATCCGGGTGATTATCGATAGCGATGCCAATAACGAGCTGGATGATCAGCATGCCATCGCCTATGCGCTCTTCAGCGGCGATGTTTTCGATGTCGTTGGGATAACAGTCAACAGTACCCGCAGCGGTGGTGATGTCACCGAGCAACGTGCCGAGGCCGAGCGTATTGTGAAGCTCTGCGGAGTTGAGAGGCAGGTTGAGGTTCTCAGCGGTGCCGACGGTTCGTTTGCGAAGATCAGGGATACGATCGGACAATCTGGTTTCGACGGAGAGGAGGCGGTGGATTTCATTATTGAAAATGCCATGGCTGCCGATTCTGAAAGCAAGCTTGTTCTTTTGCCAGTGGGCAAATTGACCAACATAGCTCTGGCACTCGCAAAGAATCCTGCGATAGCCGGGCGGGTACGCATTGTCTGGCTGGGGTCCAACTACCCTGAACCTGGGGAGTACAATCAGGACAACGACCCCGCCGCACTCAACTACATCCTCGACTGCGACGTACCCTTTGAAATTGCCGTGGTTCGTTATGGCAAAGCCTCGGGCACCGATGCCGTGCGTGCTTCGCTTGATGAGATCAAAGCGCGTATGCCCGGACTTGGGCCGGATGTCGCCGTGCCGGTTACCGGGCGTAAAGGGGGGATGTTCACCAATTTCGGTGACTATTCGGTGGATCTTTTTGTCAAAATGGGACATGCGAGCCGAGCACTTTTCGATATGGCCGCTGTTGCTGTTGTCAAAAATCCCGCCTGGGCTGACACCGTCACCATCCCTGCCCCGATTCTGGAAGGGCGCAATTGGCGTGAACGGCCAACAAATCCGCGTCGTATAACAATCTGGGAGAATTTTGACCGGGATGCAATCATGACCGATTTTTACAGTGTTATGCGGCAGCCGGTGGTGGCGAAATAGCATGGAGTATAGAGCAGAGGCAATGATCTTCACTTGATAGTCGTCGAAAAAAAAACATACTTTATGCGCCCGATACAGGCGGTGAATTGCGATGCGGGACGCCAATCTCGGGCAAACTTCAGAGTGACTGTATTTTCCATACTCTATGCCCTCTGCCTTCGGCTTCCCATGTGAAACACGCTGTGATAGGCGTGAGAAAGGATACCAAATGTCAAAAATTGCAGTAGTTGGAAGTTCCAATACCGATATGGTAATTAAATCGAAACATCTGCCAGCTCCGGGCGAAACTATTCTGGGCGGCAACTTTTTGATGAATCCCGGCGGCAAAGGTGCTAATCAGGCGGTGGCGGCAGCCAAGCTGGGCGGCGAGGTTGTCTTTGTGGCACGTGTCGGCCAGGACCTGTTCGGTGCTGAAGCCGTCAAGGGTTTTAAAGCGGTTGGCATCAACACCGAGTATGTTGTGACCGATTCAGAGCATCCATCCGGTGTCGCTTTGATTATGGTTGATGACAAAGGCGAAAACTGCATTTCGGTCGCTTCCGGGGCTAATAACGCGCTTGCACCGGACGATCTTGATCGGGCACGCGCAAGTCTGGAGCAATCTTCGCTTATACTGATGCAGCTCGAAACTCCGCTGGAGACCATTGCGCATGCTGCTGCGCTGGGTCAGGAGCTGAGCAAAAAGGTTATACTTAATCCCGCGCCTGCCTGTGAACTTCCAGATGAGCTGCTGAGCAGAATCAACATTATTACGCCCAATGAAAGCGAGGCCGAGCTGCTGACCGGCATAAAAGTCGGCAGCGAGGACAGCGCGGCTGTCGCCGCCAAGGTTTTACGCGAACGCGGTGTGGATACAGTTATCATTACAATGGGTGCCAGGGGAGCTTATGTGCAGAGTGAGAGTTTCAGTGTGATGGTTCCCTCCCGATCGGTGGATGCAGTTGATACTACTGCGGCGGGCGACACCTTCAACGGCGCACTGGCGGTTGCTCTGGACCGCGAAATGCCGATAGCAGAAGCGGTTCGCTTTGCCAACCTGGCCGCATCGGTTTCCGTAACCCGCATGGGTGCGCAATCCTCTGCACCGCTGCTTAATGAGGTTGAGGAGCTGTTATGAACAAAATTCTGCTTGCACTGATAACTATCTTTTTTAATCTTGCGCTTTCTGCGCAAAACAGACCGAATGTCATTTTGGTCATGACCGATGATCAGGGTTACGGAGAGATGTCATGTCATGGCAATCCGATCCTGCAGACACCAAATCTGGACAAGCTGCATGCACAGAGTCTGCGCTTGATCGACTATCACGCCGCTCCGATGTGCACACCGACCCGCGGGCAGTTGCTGACCGGACTCGACGCAGCCCGCAACGGTGCCATCAATGTCAGTTCCGGACGCACCCTGCTGCGTCCGGAACTGCCGACTATAGCCGACATCTTTGCCGCCTCAGGCTATGCCACCGCGATATTTGGCAAGTGGCACCTTGGCGACAACTATCCCTTCCGACCGCAGGATCGCGGTTTTCAGGAAACTCTCTGGTTTCCATCATCACATATCAACTCCGTACCCGATTTCTGGGATAACGATTACTTCGATGACACTTACATTCATAACGGCCAGCGCAGAAGTTTCAAGGGTTACTGTACCGATGTCTTTTTTGAGCAGGCCATGGCGTGGATGCGTGTGAAGGCGGCTCGGGATAAGCCCTTTTTTCTCTACCTGCCGACCAATACACCGCATCAGCCACACTATGCGCCGGCTCAGGACATCGAGGTGATTGAGGCCGCTTTCAAGGATAATCCGCTGACGCATGTCAATCGGGAGCTGAAAGAGAAACTCGTTCCCTATCTGGCGATGATTCGCAATATCGACACCAACATTGGCAGATTAGATGAGTTCCTGCGCTCCAACAACATTGCGGAAAACACAATTCTGATTTTCACAGTTGATAACGGTACAACCTTCGGCCACCGCTACTATCCCTGCGGGATGCGCGGTTGGAAAACTACGCTCTGGGAAGGCGGCCATCGCGTACCCTTCTTTCTGCGCTGGCCCGCGGGCAAATTGGCCCGGCCGACGGATATCAGCGGTCTTGCACAAAGTCAGGATGTGTTGCCGACGCTGGTTGAGCTCTGCGGCTTAAAAACTCCCGCGGATTGCGCTTTTGACGGTATGAGTCTGGCGAAGGTCTTTAAGGGAGTAGAGGCGGTGCCTGACGACCGAGCTCTTATCATAAACTACAGTCGCATGCCCTGGACCAGCTACCCCTACCCCGATGCGCGTTCAATCATGCGCCGCGAAAGTGCTGGTGTACTCTGGAAACGCTGGCGACTGCTTGAAGACAGCGAACTCTACAATCTGGCGAGCGATCCCATGCAGCGTGAAAATGTGATTGACCGGCATCCCGAGGTGGCCGCCGAGATGCGTGCCCGTCTCGATGAATGGTGGGCGGGAGTCAGGGAGATTGCAAATGAGCCGCAGCGGGTGGTGATCGGTAACGATGCTGAAAACCCCTCCCTGTTGACTGCCTGTGAATGGCTCGATGTTTTTATCGATCAGCAGATTCAAGTGCGCCGTGGCGACCGTAAAAACGGCTGGTGGGAGATCGATGTTGATCAGGCCGGAACCTATGAATTCGAGTTGCGGCGCTGGCCGCGTGAGGCTGATGCCGCCCTCTCGGCGTCGTTGCCTGCGGTCAAGGTGACGGCTGGTGAACTGCTGCCGGGTGAAGCTCTGCCTATCAAGGTTGCCAAGATTCAGATCGGACAGGAATTCAGACGCAAACGGGTGGGTGCTGACGATAGATCCGCGAAATTTCAGTTCAAGTTGCAGCCGGGGCCGGTACGCCTTTACACGTGGTTTGCGGATGGTAACGGTAACGATATCTGCGGTGCCTACTATGTTTATGTCACACGCAAATAAATGTCAAATATCTTAACTACGACCCCGCTTGGTTCCCTGCCTGTCGGCAGACAGGCGGCTACGCTGGGTTAGGCCCACAATTGGGGTAGTATTCTTGACAGAACGTGAATCGGGAAATGGAGAAAAAGATGAAAAAATTAATGGTCTCATTAACGCTGCTATTAACAGCATGTTCCGCAAGTGCGGCACTTCCGAAAATTATTTTCGACACCGATATGGCCGGTGACTGCGATGATATCGGAGCTCTGGCCGCTTTGCATGCTTTGGCTGATTTGGACGAGTGCGAAATTCTGGCTGCGGTTACAACCCGCAAGGATCGATCGAACGCCTCGGCTGCCGCGATTTCCGCTGTCAATCACTGGTATGGACGACCTGATATTCCTGTCGGCACCGACAAAGTAGGTGGCCATAACCACAATCCGCCTATCAGTCCCTTCTGTCCGGTTCTACGTGACTATTTTACACACTCCGCCAGACCGGATGACCGGATGCCGGATGCTCTGGATGTTTACCGGCGGGTACTGAGTTCCGCTCCGGATAAGAGTGTAACAATCTGTTGTGTCGGTGCTTTGAGCAATCTGGATGATCTGCTCAGGACTGATCGGGATCTGGTGGACCGGAAGGTGAAGATGGCTGTGATTATGGCCGGTGAATTTCCTGATTCGCGTAAGAACAAGCTGGAGTGCAATATCATGATTGATGTGCCGGCGGCCCGCAAGGTCGGGGCTGGCTGGCCCACTCCGGTTCTATACACCGGCTTCGAGGTTGGGTTCCGGATTCACTGTGGCGGCGACTTGAAAAATGTGACGCCGCGTAATCCTGTGCGGCGCGCCTTTGAGTTGCGACCTTATGGTAAGGGATTTAGTATTGATAAAGGCAAACCGGCTTATGACCAGACTGCAGTTCTGCTGGGTGTGCGTGGCGCCGAAAAAAAATTCTGGGAGCTTTCAGAGAAGGGCAGGATGGTTGTGACAGAAGCAGGACACACCTATTGGAAGGCTGAAGAGAGTACCGCGCATAGATACGTCAAAATCAGGGCGGGGGCGGTTCCGCAGATCACTTCAATGATCGAACGGCTGATGGTCAAACCGCCGCTGTTCAATCCAGCACAGCCGGTTAAAATGATTTTCGATACCGACATGGGAGCGGACATCGATGACGCGCTGGCGTTGTCGGTTATTCATGGACTGCAGAACCGCAATGAGGTGGAACTGCTGGCGGTGACCTCCAGTAAGGATACCCCGGCATCCGCCACCGTAATTGATATGATCAACACCTGGTTTGGACGTGGCGATATTCCGGTCGGGAGAGTTAAGGATGGCAGACAGCCCGAGGCGGGCCGCTATCTGCCGCAGTGTGTCGCGGCGAAAAAAGCTGACGGTTCGCCGCTTTTTCCGCACAAAATCACGCCGGAAACCAATGTGCCTGAAGCGGTTGCGCTGATACGCAGAACGCTGGCCGCGCAGCCGGACGGCTCGGTGGCGCTGGTGGTGGTGGGTCAGCAGACCAATGCCGCGCGTCTGCTGCGCTCACAACCCGATCAACACTCACCGCTCAATGGAGTTGAACTGATCAAGCGTAAGGTGAAAATGCTTTCTGTCATGGCGGGGTCATTCATCAAACCGGGTGAGGGTGCTGTGCCGCATGGCGACGGAGTGGAGTGGAATGTCAAGGTGGATGTTGACGCCGCCAGGATCGTTATGCAGGAGTGGCCTGTTCAGATGGTGATCTGCCCGTACAATCTCGGACAGCAGCTTCTCTATCCGAGCAGTTCGATCGAACAGGACTTCGATAACGGTGCACCGCATCCGGTCTCTTATGCCTATCGTCATTATATCCAGATGCCCTATGACCGTCCGAGCTGGGACCTGGTGAGTGCGCTCTTTCCGGTGCGTCCGAACCGCGGATATTTTAATGAATCGGTGCCGGGGCGCGTCACGGTGGATGACAAAGGCATGACCGGCTTCACCCCTGATCCGGCTGGTAATGCGATTATTCTCTCGGCGACACCGCAACAGCAGGCACGAGCGATCGAGGCCTTTGTGCAGCTCGCCTCATCGCCATCTGTCGGGCGTTAGCTGCTATAATTTTAGTTTCTGTCGTAAAAAACAAGAATTTACGCTAGG
>JAGYOL010000058.1 GCA_018399555.1 Kiritimatiellia bacterium
TTACGGGTTGCGGGAACAACGATGACAAACGGACAAACTGATTTGAATAGCGAGCTGACGAGAATCGGAGAACTGCGCAGAGAGATCAGCCGTCACGACCGATTGTATTACGTTGAAGCGCGTCCGGAGATCGGCGACGCCGACTACGATGCGCTTTATCGTGAGCTGGAGGAGCTTGAGCGCAGGCATCCCGAGGTGGAGTCGGCTGATTCGCCCACCCGGCGTGTGGGCGGTGAACCGGCCAAAGAGTTCCGCCAAGTGCGGCATGATCCGCCGATGCAGAGTCTGGACAAAACGCATTCACGCGGTGATCTGATCGATTTCGATGCCTTTCTGATGCGCCAGCTGGCACCTGAACCCTGGGATTATGTGGTCGAGCCCAAGGTGGACGGGGTGGCATTTTCACTTATTTATCGTGAAGGCGTGCTCACACGGGCGGCCACCCGCGGCAACGGCAGCGTCGGGGATGAGATTACCGCCAATGTGAAAACCATTCGCTCCATTCCGCTGCGGATTGAAGATGCTCCGGCTCTGCTGGAAGTGCGCGGCGAGGTCTATATGAACCGTACCGGATTCGCGGAACTAAATCAGCGTGAGGAAGAGGCCGGTCGGGAGCCATTTATGAATCCGCGTAATGCCGCCGCTGGCTCTTTGAAACTGCTGGATTCCCGTATTGTCGCACGGCGGCCGCTGGACGCTGTGATTTATGCGGCGGGCAAGTTGCGGGGTATCGCATTCAGCACCCATGGCGAAATGCTCAAGCAGTTCGCACGGTGGGGATTTAAAACGCCGCCCTGGCAGCGGCTTTGTGTTGACATCAACGCCGTGCTGCAGGCGATCGATGAGCTGGAGGCGCTGCGTCACGGCTTTCCCTTTGAGATTGACGGAGCTGTGATCAAGGTTAACCGGCGCGATCTTTACGCCCGTCTGGGAGTCACCGCTAAATCACCGCGCTGGGCACGTGCCTTCAAATATGAACCGGAGCGGGCTGAGAGTCGCATACTTTCAATCACCGTCCAGGTCGGACGAACCGGGGTGCTGACACCGGTGGCGGAGCTGGCACCGGTCATTCTGGCCGGTTCAGAGATCGCGCGCGCGACGCTGCACAATGCCGATGAGATTGCACGCAAGGATATCCGCTGCGGCGACCATGTGTGGGTGGTCAAAGCGGGTGATGTGATTCCGGCGGTGGAGTCGGTTGCTGTTGAGAGGCGTGACGGCAGTGAACGTGAATTCGTGATGCCGCAGAACTGTCCGGAGTGTGGAGAGCCGGTTGTCAGGATTGATGACGAAATCGCGCATCGCTGTGTCAATCCCGCCTGTCCCGCTCAAAAGGTCGGACGTCTGCTACATTTTGTGAGTCGGGATGCCCTCAATATCAAGGCTCTGGGGCAGAAGGTGGCGGAGGCCTTGATCGGTCAGAATATCATATCTGACCCGCTGGATTTGTTTGATCTGAAACTTCCGGATTTAAGTACGCTGGATCTGAATCACGGGGCGGCGGCGGGCGGCAGCCGTCTTTTCGGCAGAAATGCCGAGAAAGTCATGCAGGCTCTGGAGGCGGCACGCCAGCTTCCACTGCACCGCTGGCTCTTTGCCGCCGGCATTCCGCTGGTCGGCAAAAGCAGTGCTCAGGCGGTGGCGACGCTCCATTCAAGGTTTTCGGAGGTTGCGCAATCCAAGATGATTACGCGGATTATTGAACTTAACGCATCTTATGAGAGGGCGGCCGAGATCAATCCGCGTTCCACTCTGAATCCGCCGGCGGATGAGGCGGAGCGAGCCGAGCGGGAACGCGCTTATCTGCGTCTCTGTGGCGAGATCGGCGTATTGGGCGACAGACTTGTCGCGGCTGGAGCTGCCGAGAAAAGAGCGGGAACCGCGCTGCCCACGCAATACTCAACCACCGTCAAGCTTGAAACTGCCAGGGCATTGAAGCGTTTCTTTGAATCAGAGTACGGTCGGAGCTTCGTGGCCCGTCTGCGTGAGCTGGATATCAATCCTGAGTCTGAGATGAGGTCGCCGCAGGATGGGGAGAGTCCGCTGACCGGCTTGCACTTTGTGCTGACCGGCAAACTGACACGCAGTCGCAGTGAGGTGGCCGCGCAGATCAGCGCATCGGGCGGACGGCTTCAGGAGAGCGTATCCAAAACCACCGACTACCTGGTGGCGGGAGAAAACACCGGCGCGACGAAGATGGATAAGGCGCGTAAGCTGAATGTTACGGTTATTGATGAGCCAGCGTTGAACGCCATGTTGGCCGGCGTTCCGGCAGTGCAGCCGGAACGCTCTGCTATGAGCGACGGAGCGGAGGCTGGCGGTGCCGAATCTGTCGGCGGTGTCAGCGGGGATTCGCCACTGAGGCAGGGCGAGTTGGGCTTCTGAAACGAAAGCTGATTTCCCTGTTCTGTCCCCATGCAACGCACAGGCAGGCAGCCGGACGTAGCGCATGAGAGGTAAAAAAAAGGGTGACGCGCGTCACCCTTTTTTTATTTGTCACAAACAGATCCGGCTCAGTTTTTCTTTACAATAGCGAATTTTGGACGGTGGCCTTTATACCAGGCCAGCATCACCGGGGTGGCGATGAAGATCGTCGAGTAAGTGCCAGCTACCACCCCGATCAGCATCGCCAGAGCAAAATCGTTGATCGAGCCGCCGCCGAAAATGAACAGGATGGTCAATGCCAGCAGGGTGGTCAGAGAGGTCAGGACGGTTCGCGAGAGCGTGGCGTTGATGGCCCGGTTGCAAAGTGTCTTGAAGTCGGTTTTGGGATCCTTGCGCAAGTCCTCGCGGATACGGTCGGAAACCACGATCGTGTCGTTGATCGAATAACCGACGATCGTGAGCAGTGCCGCAATGATCGGCAGACTGACCTGACGTCCGCAGAGGCTGTAAAGGCCGAGCGTAATAAAGGCGTCGTGCGCCAGAGCCGCCACCGCACCGAGAGCGAAGCCGAACTCAAAGCGGATGGATACATACAGAAGAATCACAATCAATGAAGCCGTGACAGCCCAGAAAGCGGAACGTTTGAGATCAGCACCGATCTCAGAGCCGACACCCTCTTCGCCTTTGAGAGCGAAGTTGTTTTCCGGCAGGTTCTCCTGCAGGGCCTCTTCAATCAAAACCGATATGTTCTGTCCTTCTATTTCCGAGAGACCGGTTTTGACCAGCAGCATAGATCCGCTGTCATCCAGGGCCGACTGATATTGCGGCACCGCCCCATTGTCAACGGCGGTGATGACATCGCGTACCGCGCCGATATCGGCACGTTTATCGAACGAGAAGGTCATGGCCGAACCGCCGGTGAAATCTACGGCAAGCACCTTGGTCGGGCTTGTGAAGGCTCTGCCTAGGAAGATAGTCAGTGTGACAACTAGGATTACGCCCGAGGTGATAAGTGCTTTTCTGCTGATTCCGATAAAATCAAAATTCGTGGTTTTGACCAGCGAGAGCATCTTGTAGGGCTTCATCCGACCCTCCGGCACACTCAGATCAAAGATCAGGCGGGTGACGACCAGAGCGGTGAACATGCTGATCAGAATGCCGGCCGAGAGTGTTATGGCGAAGCCGCGGATCGGGCCGACCCCTACAATGAAAAGAATGGACGCCGTGAGAAGTGTCGTGATATTTGAATCGAAGATCGACAGGAAGGCACGGTCATAACCGGATGAGATGGCGGCACGGGCTGACTTGCCGGTGCCGAATTCCTCACGGATGCGCTCAAAAATAAGCACATTGGCGTCGACAGCCATGCCGAGCGTCAGGACGATACCGGCAATACCCGGCATCGTAAGCACCGGAAGCGAGGTGGCTGTTTTACCGGCAATGCCGGCATCCCGTACAAAAACCCCGAGCAGGTTGGAGACAATTACCATGCCGGCTGGCAGCAACAGTAGATCCAGCAACAGAGCCGCATTGGCGATCAGACCGCAGTAGCTGTAGTAAATCAGCATGAAAAGGGCCACCATAACAGTTGCTATGACGCCAGCGGTGATACCGCTGCGGACCGCGTCCCTGCCGAGAGTTGAATCGACAACCCGTTTCTCAAGCACCTTCATGGGAGCCGGCAGCGAGCCGGCATTCAGGATGTTGCGCAGCTGAGCTGCCTCGGAAAGGGTGAAGCTGCCTTCGATAACCGCCTTGCCGTTGGGTATCTCGGTTCTGATCTGCGGTGCGGAGTAGAGCGTTCCGTCCAGCACGATCGCCAGCTGACGTCCGACTTCGCTGTTTTTATTGCGGCTGCCGCCGGGGGCATAAGCCTTGGTGACACGGGCGAAATCCAGCGCCCCTTTCTGATTGAACTCCAGCGAGACAAAGAAACGTCCCGTCATCGGGTCGGATTCGACCGAGGCGCTCTTGAGATCGGCTCCGGTCATTTCGGCGTTGCGCAGGACAAAATTAGGTCTGTAGATGGTCTGACCGGTTGAATCCACAACCTTCTGAAGCATAAAGGCATAACGAGGATCCGGCACTTCAAAAAGCGAGAGGCGGCGGGCGTAGTCCGGGTCTTTTCTAAGTTCCTGGTACTGCGAGGTTCTCACGAAAGAGCGTCCGTCATCGGCATATTCGTAGCCCTCTGGCACACGCCCGGAATCGATTGCCTTCCGCACCAGCTCGTCGTTGAGCTTGTGTACAAGTTTGAATTCGAGAAAAGCGGCGGCTTTGATGCTCTCTTCGGCCAGCTGGCGCTTGTCCGCGTCGATTCCCGGCAGCTGAATCGTGATACGGTGGTTGTTACCGGATTGGATAACCGGTTCATTGACACCCAGTCCGTCAATACGGTTGCGGATAACCTCGACCGCACGGGCGTCGGCATTCTCCAGCACGGCGTTGACCTTGCGGTTTACCGCTGCCGGTGCGGCATCAGGATCACCCTCCATGATGCTGCTACGCAATTTAGCCTCGTCGATGGCGACAATAAAACTGGTGCCGCCCTTTAAATCGAGCCCCAGCCGGATTTTTTCTTTTACGGGAAAGGTAACGTAAATTGACAAAACCGCCAAAATAGCAAGCGTCAACCATTTCCACAGATCATTTCTACTCATATCTCTATCAGCTCCAAATAAGACACTAAAACCTTGTAATTCAATACGAATCGATGATTATAGCACAAATTCAGTGTTTTAATCACTACAGAATTAAAAAATTAAAGTATTTTTTCAGCTCTGTTCCATGGGTGTGTCATTCTCGTCGGTCAGAACCTGGCTGACTGAACTGCGTGCGATTGTTATGACCACTTTAGGCGCGATCTCTACCAGAAAAGTGGCGTCTTTGGTTTCGGTGATAGTGCCGGTAAGTCCACCGGCGAACAGAATACGCTGGCCGGCTCTCAACTCGGCAATCATGCGCAGGCGTTCTTTCTCTTTGCGCTGCTGCGGACGGATCATCATGAAATAGAAGATGCCGAAAACCAGCGCCATGGGGATCAGCATCGCACCGATGCTGCCCTGTTGTTGTGTTTGTGCAAGTGTGACAAGTGTGTTCATTGTTATTCCTTTGTGTTATCTGCTAGTGTTCACCGTTCCGACTCATTTCATCGCAACCACGGCGTGATTGCGTGCTTTGAGGCCGTTCGGTCGCAAAATCTCCGACTGCTTTTTTCTCCATTCGCCGAAGCAGTCATTCAAGATCGCTTCGCGCATCTCCCGCATAAATTCGAGATAGCGGTGCATGTTATGGATGGTTAGCAACCGTACCCCCAGTATCTCGCGCACATTAATCAGGTGCCTGATATAGGCACGCGAAAAGTTGCGGCAGCAGTAGCATGAACATCCCTCCTCAACCGGACGTTCATCTAGCTTAAAAGCTGCCGCTTTGACCGGATATGAACCGTGCCTGGTGTATGCGGTGCCGTGACGTGCGACCCGAGTTGGAATGACGCAGTCGAACATGTCGGTTCCGCGTGCAACCGATTCGGCCATTTGGAACATATCACCGAGTCCCATCACATACCTCGGCTTGTCTTGCGGCAGAAAGCGTAGACCGTCCTCTACCCCGCGTAGCATAATATCCTCGGGCTCACCGACACTCACACCTCCGACCGCATAGCCGTCAAATCCGATGGCAGTCAGTTCGCGGGCACACATTTCTCGCAGGGCGGTGAACTCGCCCCCCTGCACAATGCCGAAACAGAGCTGTTCTGCGGCGCGGGGTTCTGCGGCGCACTCTGCAGCCCACCGCAATGTTGTTTTCACGGAGCGCACCGCGTATTGTTCATCGCAGGGATAGGGCATGCACTCATCAAAAACCATGGCGATATCAGACCCAAGCGCCCTCTGAGCCGCCATCGCCTCCCGCGGACCTAAAAAAAGGCGTGAACCATCAATGTGTGAGCTGAACTCGACTCCATGCTCATGAATTTTGTTCAGGTTGTTCAGGCTGAAGACCTGAAAACCGCCGCTGTCGGTCAGAATCGCTCCATTCCATCCCATGAAACGATGCAGCCCACCAGATTGCTCCACTACCCCGGTGCCCGGACGCAGCAGCAGATGGTAGGTGTTGCCCAGTATGATCGAGGCACCGAGCTCCTGCAGATCGCGCGGTTCCAGCGCCTTGACGGTCGCCTGGGTGCCCACAGGCATAAAAACCGGGGTGTCAATCAAGCCGTGAGCAGTGTACAGTCGTCCGCATCGCGCACCTGTGTGGCGATCCTCGTGCAAGAGCTCAAAACTACCGATTTTCTGCATAAACAGGGTGAGAAAGTTTAAATCTTAAACAGTCAGCACTCAATACTGCCGACCTGACATGCCGGACAAAATGCCCGCAACCACCGGGGCTCTCAACAGTTAATCACAATCGCGGCTGCGCCTCCAAGCACAAAAGCTGAATTTTCCTTACTGACCGATTGCGCGGAGTGTAACTTTTTCTAAAGCCGCGATTGACGCCGCTACTAAGATATTATATTATCTGAAAACCTTTGTTAGGTAAAGAGGTCAATTGTTATCATACGTGTAAGTGTAAGGAGCGGTCTTGATGAAGACTCATAGATATTTTCTGACGGCATTGATATGTGTGTCCACTCTGATCTGGCGTACCAGCGCACAGGCGCCGGCTGCGGGAGACACATTGGCAGAGGCTGCAGCGATGCAGTCCGAAACCAGATTCGCCAATCTTGTGCGTGTGGTCAACCTTCACGGCACCTGTGAAGTTCTTAATCCGGATCGGGGAAACTTCGAATCGGCGCAGCACAACAAAACCTATCCCCTGGGTTCCACCTTCCGGACAGCGGCCGCCAGCAGTATGTTCCTGGTTTTCTCGGAAGAGGACAGTGTCGAGCTGTTGGAGCAGAGCGAGGTTGTGGTCACCGGGGTCTGTAAAGACAACCGCACCTGTCAGAGTTTGACCCTGCAGTTGGTTCGCGGCACTGTCAAAACAACTTTGCGTGAAAATCTTAAGGGCAGTGAATTTAACGTCAACACCCCGAACGCCGAGTTGAAAAGTATCAGCGGCAGGGGGGAATATACGATTTCGAGTGAGGGTGAAAATGAAATATTTCAGGCGGCCACGATTACCGGGTCCGCTGTTGTGGAGGGGCCGCATTACACTATTCCCTCTCTTCAGGCGGCTAACACGGTCAACATCATGAGTGCTCCCAATCGCAGCTTCAGCCGTCTGACATCGGTTTCCGGCGATTTCACCATAGAGCTTGAAAATGGTTCCGGGCAGCCGGTTAATTTCGGCATGTCGCCGCAGGCCCTGGTCAAAATATGGCGCAAACAGGCGCCGGTCGGAGGACGCACTGTAGTTTCAACTCTGGTGGTCAGCCCCACCGGCATGGCCCGTCACCGCTTCGCCTATGTGGAAGGACGCGCTGCGCTCCAGACCGGAGAGCTGGTGGAAGCACCCGAGACTATGGAAGACCTCCCTGAACTTGAACTGCGTTCCGAACAGAACCAGACCAAACCGGACGAAGAAGAGGCTCCGGTGGGCCTCTGATATTTCATGGACGACAGGCAATCAAACACCGGCGGCGCGCGCAAGCCTCCGGTTTTTCTTATCAGACTGAGTGGCGCATTTAACCAAAACAACTGAGTAAAACCGTGTTTATCTACCATTTCAACCGACTGATCCGTAATCGCATACTCTGGGGCGCATTCGCCGTAATTATCGCTTTGGCGTTCGTAGGCACAGATTCGTGTCTGCGCTCACCTCAGGAAGGTCAGAGTGCCGGAAAAATCAATGGCAATGCGATTACCTTCAATGAATTCCGCCTGGCCGCTCAGGCCGTTCGCGGCTTTGGCGCAAATCGCGATACCGAATCTTCAGCTGCCGTGGTTGACCGCAAAGCATGGGAGCAATTGGCCGCACGTGAACTCGCTGCCGAAAACGGATTGGCTACCCGGGCTCGTGAAATCCAGGAGGCCCTGCTCTCCGCCGAGGCATTTCAAGGGCCCAACGGCTTCGATGAGAACCGCTACCGTGTCATTCTGCAGCAGCAGGGGCTTTCACCCGAAATTTACGAAAGTCTGGTCGCGCAGCAGATCGCACTGATGAAAAGTGCCGCCCTTGTCCAGACCGCCAACTGGATATCACCGATGGAGCTCGATGATGAGTTGAATGCTATGACCGATCAGTTCACTGTGCGCACCGCTTCCATCAGCAATAAGTTCGCTACAGCCGATATGAAGCTGAGCAGAGACGACTACCTGAAGTTCTACGAGGAAAACCGGGAGAGCTTCGCTCTGCCCGACCGTGTATCCGTACGCTATATAGAAATTCCGGCCAGCAATTATTTCGATGCCGTCACCCTGACACTCGACGACATGCAGCAGTTCTACGATGATAATATCGAAAGCTATCAGCGTACAACCACCAACGAAACCAGCGAAACCATTTCTTTTGATGAGGTTAAAAATGAGATCGAGAAAACACTGCGCCTCGAACAGGCACTCTATTGTGCCGAAACCAACCTCAAATTCACAATCTATGGCTCACTGGCCGGATCTGAATCCGTGGATATGGAAAAACTCTCCACTGCACGCTCGCTGAGCGTTAAAACATCACCCCTTTTCAGTGCCGACGACCCCCTTCCATGGGCTCAGAACTCTGACGTTTTCATCGCGACTGCCTTTGAAATTGATCCTTCACGCGAGGATACCAGATATGGCGTGGTGGCCGGCACCAACAGGGTTTACGTGATGGAGCAGGTGCAAATCTCACCCGCACACACACCTGAGTTTGAAGAGGTGCTCGATCAGCTGAAACCCCGCGCTCTCAGCCAGGCAAGAGCCGAGGCCTTCAAGGAGTACTATCAGAGTCTCAGCACGAAGGTCAGCGACCTTATCAACCAGGGTAAATCATTCGCCGAGGCCGCCGCCGCCCAATCCATGAATATCTCCACATCAATCACCTATACCGTCAACAGCATCCGTAATCAGCAGTTCAAAAACAGTTTTTCAATCGCCTACGGCGCCATGAAACTGAAGAAAGGGGAGATTTCCGAGGCAATCCCCACCAGCGCCACCGAATCGCTGCTGGTTTATGTTGAGGATCGCAAACCCGGTGACGCGCTTGCAACCGAGATGCTCCGCCCTCAGGTGCGTGCCAATATCGACCGCCGTCGGCCGTTCGATCTCTTTTCACAGTGGCTGACCTGGAATCTCAAACAGCAGGATTTCAAGCCGACAAATCCTCTGATTGATGAGGAGCAGAGCGAAGAAACTTTCACTCTAACCAACGACTTCCCGGAAGAGGATAGTTGATATCCCTCCCTCCAGGAGAACAGCAACAAAAACCGCGACCTTAAAAGGGCGCGGTTTTTTTGTTCAGACGGGTTGCGTCACCGACCTCCGACCTAAGGACCCCCGCGCCCTCGCAGAAGCTTCATCCCTGAATTATGGTCCAACCACAATATGCGCACCTTCAGAGGGTGTGATCACACTTACCTCGCATGGATGACCGAATCTGGCTGCGAAACTGTTCTCCAACGCCCTGCCGACTGTTTCGGCATCGCGCGGGTGGACCAGCACAACCGCCGACCCGCCGAACCCTCCTCCCGAGAGACGTGCTCCCAGAATACCTGGGATTCTGCCTGCCGCCGCAACCACAAAATCCAGCTCTTCGCATGAGTTGCCGAAGAGAACCCTCGAGCTTGCGTGCGAGTCGAACATCAAAGTGCCGAATCCCGCGACATCACCTGTTTCCAGTAAACGGACTCCCAGCAGAACCCGCTCATTCTCGCCGATGGGATGCGCACCCTTGCGAGCACTCTCTTCTGGCAACCCCTCACGGTAGATCGCCCATTCAGCCATCGTGACATCACGTAGCGCCTTGACCGGATGACGCAGAACCTTAGCGAAATGAGCAGCGCATTGTTCACAGGCTTCACGCAGTTTGTTGTAAGCACCATCCGCCAGTTCGTGTTTGGACAGGGTGTTGCACATCAGAAAACAGATGTCGCCCCCAGCTGGAACACTTTCGTAAACAACACTTCTGAAATCCGTTTTAACCAATTTGCCGCTCTCACCCGCCAGACTCGAAATCTGATCCAGCAGACCACAGTTGCATCCGGCGAAATCATGTTCGGCTTTCTGCCCGATCTTCGCCAACGTGACAGAATCAACCGTTATCCCGTAGAGCCGGCTGAAAGCCAACCCCGCACTCATCTCAAGCGCTGCGGAACTGGATAGTCCGCTGCCCAGCGGAATGTTGCCCAGAAACATCCCGTCAAAACCGCATTCAATCACTCCGCAATCAGCCAGACCGGCCAATGTGCCCTTGACATAATTCTGCCATCCGTCGCTGCCGGCCGGCTCGACTCTGCCGATATCAAAAACCACCTCTTTCATCAGATCACCCGCCACAAGACGGCACCCTTGCCCAGCTGACTTGCGCACAGCGAAAAAGGTGCCAAAATTGATGGCGGCGGAGATTACATACCCCTCATTGTAGTCGGTATGATTGCCCAGCACCTCGATTCGTCCCGGGGCATACGCCACCACCTCGGGCTCAAAGCCGAAATGCCCGGTATATTTCGTAAGCAGCTCTTTGTAAATATCTTCGTTAAGCATAACCAGTTCTCCAATTCAATAACAACTGCGGTGCAACCTCATTGTGCGCTGCCGTCTCTGATTACCCCCAGAATCTCATCACGCCGGGCTGCCATCAATTCCTCGCTGCGCGCCTCCAGATTAAGGCGCACCAGCGGCTCCGTGTTGGAACAACGGACGTTGAACCACCAGTCGTCAAACTCCACACTCACCCCATCCAGCTCAAATACCCGACCCTCGCCGTCGCTGTACATAGCTTTCAGATTGCTTAAAATCTCCTGCGGATCACACGCGACCTCGGAATTGATCTCTCCGCTCTGATAATATTTTTTCAGAGGAGCAATCAGCTCGGAGAGCGGCCGTCCCGCCTGACTGACTATATTGGCCAGGGCCAATATCGCCATCGCGGAACTTTCAGCCGTGAAGTTGTCGCGGAAATAGTAGTGCCCGCTCAGCTCTCCCGCAAAAACCGCATTGTGATCACGCATCTGCTTCTTGATGAAAGCATGCCCCACCCGACTCATCATCGCTGTGCCGCCCGCACCCTCAATCACCTCTCTCACAACACGGCTGCTGCGCAGATCATAAAAGACAACTCCCTTTTCAGTGGAGAGAACATCCCGGGCAATCAGCGCGGTAGTCAAATCCATCGGAATAACCTCGCCCTTTTCATCAATAAATCCGGCGCGGTCGGCATCGCCGTCATAGGCCACACCGAAAGCGTAATCACCGGCACGGACCATCTTGCGCAACTCATCAAGCGTCTCCACCTTTAGCGGATTGGCCTCGTGATTGGGAAAGGCTCCGTCCGGCTGATCGAAAATTCCGTCAAACTCTATCACTCCCTCAAGAACCCGGTTCTCCCAGATGCCCATCCCGTTGGCGAAGTCAATCGCCACTTTGACCGGTTGCGCCAGATGCGCGCCGCGCTGCACATGCGCTTTATATGCCTCAAGAATATCGTGCTGCGCAATCGAACCGCGCCGCTCCGGCGGCGCGGCAAAGTTCTCCCGCGCCACAATCTCTTCAATCTCCATGATGCCGGTTGAACCGCTGATCGGCTCGGCATTCGCCCGGCACAGCTTGAAGCCGTTCCAAGGTGCCGGGTTGTGAGAGGCGGTGATCATCACGGAACCCTCGGCCTGCAATGCCCCGTTGGCATAGTAGGACATCGGCGTCGATGCCTCCCCGATGTCTATCACGTCGGCACCCTGCTCGCAGATACCGCGCGCCAATGCCTTGAATAACGGTTCGGAGTGCGGACGTATGTCGCGTGCCACGACAACCTTCTTTGCCCCTGTCAAAGTTATGTAGGCCCGTCCGATCTTGTATGCCAGATCATCTGTCAACTGCTCGCCGTAAACTCCTCTGATGTCATAAGCCTTGAATATACCAGCCATTGTAAATCTCCATTCATGCAACCGACCCGCGGTCTGATTTGAAACACCATTCTATCCTATTTGATCAGCCTGTTCAACCAGCATCGCGGCTCCGCCGCCTTGCCCCACCGGCTAAACCAGTTACTGTGGTGCGCCAACTCCGCCGGCACTTCATACAAACCGCCGTAGTGCCGCCCAACAATGGCCGGCCACAGTAACCACTTCACACAAACCAGTTACTGTGGTGCGGCAACTCCGCCGGCACTTCATACAAACCAGTTACTGTGGTGCGGCAACTCCGCCGGCACTTCATACAAACCAGTTACTGTGGTGCGGCATTATTGCCGCACACTCCTGCTTGACAATAACAGAACAAAAGTTCTAATATAGGCGCATGGCACCGAAATCAAAACTCAAAAAACGCATTCCGGTATTGCGCACTTACCTGCGCAAAACAGGACGGGCTCCGACATTGCAGGAGCTTTGCGAGCTGTTTGGAGTGCGCTCTAAAAACACAGCTTCGCTGATGGCCGGGCAGTTTGTGGCGGCCGGCATACTTGAACGCACTCCCGGTGGACGTCTGGCACTGCCCCCGCGTAAAAGCCTCTCGCTTAAACTGCTGGGCAGTGTCGCGGCGGGCTTCCCCTCCCCGGCCGAGGAATCACTGCTTGACACGATCACCCTGGAGGAGTTTCTGGTCAGCCGTCCCGACGCAACCTTCATGCTCCGGGTGGACGGTGACTCCATGATTGACGCCGGTATTCTGCCGGGCGACATTGTGCTTGTTGAGCGCGGTCGGCAAGCGCATAACGGCGACATCGTCATCGCTTGTGTGGATGGTGAGTGGACCATGAAATACTACTTCAAAACCGGTCGGGCGGTTCGCCTGGAACCGGCCAACAGCTGCTATGAGACCATCCGTCCCATCCATTCTCTCAGTGTGGAAGGCGTGGTCTGCAGTGTTGTGCGCAAGCTGGGTTGATCGCGCAACCGGCGTTTCGGCAGCCACACAGTGAAATCAGGGGCTCTGCTCAGTCTTGCCGAAAAACCGGACCATGCGCGTGATGCCAGGCCCGAACGCTATAAAATCCCGCTGCCGGGCGATAATTCTACGCGGCATCTGAATATCCCTCGTATGACAATCTGAAGGCAGCCTCTGCTTAAATCGGACGCTGCGCTCAAACAGGGTTTGTTTTCGCGCTCTCTTTTGTTATGCTGTGCGGCAAATCAAACTTCAAGGAGCCTATAGGAAATTAAGATGCTGACGAGAATAACCTTTATTGCGACCCTGGCCTTTTTTTGTGTTTCCAATCTGCACGGAGTGACTCCCGGCAAGCCGCGCGCCCCTTACATCGGAGCGATTGTCATGGATGCCGACTCAGGCGAGGTGCTTTTCGAAGAGCGCGGCGATCAACCCGGATCACCGGCCAGCACTCTGAAACTTATGACGCTGCTTCTGGTTCAGGAGCGTATCACTGCGGGCCGGATCGCCATCAATGACATGGTCAAGGTTTCCGTCAAGGCCTACAAGACCGGCGGCTCACAGGTTTATCTCGATCCTAAGGAGACCATTCCGCTTGAGGATATGCTGTACGCCCTGATGATTCAAAGTGCCAACGACGCCGCCGTGGCGCTGGCCGAGCATGTCGCCGGTTCAGTGGACGCATTCATCGAACTGATGAACAAACGTGCGAAAGAACTCGGTATGACCCGAACCAGATTCTCCACCGTTAATGGTTTGCGTCCCGAACCGGGCGTCCCCTATAACGTGACCACCGCCCATGATATGGCACTGCTGGCACGCGAACTCTGCCGACATCAGGATGTTTTCAAATATACCTCCGAGGTGTACCGTCAGTTCAACTCCCCGATCCGTAAACATGCCTTTGATATGCGCACGCACAACCCCTTCCTCAAAAAGAAGGTCGAAGGGTGCGATGGCTTCAAAACCGGCTACACCAGTACGGCAGGATGGTCGATTGTGGTGACATGTCGACGCAACGGACGGCGTCTTAATGTTGTGGTGCTCAGCAGCGATGCACGCCTGACACGTGACGCGGCAGCTGAAAAACTGCTTGAAAAGGGATTTGCGATGATCAGCGACGCACGCTCCGGCGATGCAGGCGGAGGAGATCAGCATGTAAAACGTCCGCCGCCGCCGCCGCCGCTGCGCTTGAAATAGACCCCCTCCCCGGAAACGCACTAAGAGCGAAGCTGAAACTTCACATTTGCACACCTGAGAGTCATACCAATGCGTCAGGGAAGCTGAAACTTGACTCTTCTCTCTTCACTCTTCAAATGGCGGAGGGGGAGGGATTCGAACCCCCGGTACCTTGCGGCACGCCGGTTTTCAAGACCGGTTCTTTCAACCACTCAGAC
>JAGYOL010000059.1 GCA_018399555.1 Kiritimatiellia bacterium
GACCCCGCTTGGTTCCGGCTACGCTGGGTTAGACTTTGTATTACAACTGTTTGCTGCTGGATGGCGGCTTCAAGTGTCCTGTCGCAAGGTGTCAATAATGACGAGCTGACTGAAATCAAGGTTGCCGCGTCAGATAGTTACAACGGTGAATCTTTCACCTATACCCGCGTTATGAAGGAGCGGGTGATGAATCATACGGTTTATACCCTAGCCTACCCTTCGCCGGTGATCACGGCATTTCCCGAAAATAACACTGTGCCGGCTGAGTTGTACATCCCGGAAGGTCTCAAAGAGGGCGACGGTGTGCCGGCGGTTGTCTGTATGCACATTTTAAACGGTGATTTCGCTTTATCGCGCATGATGTGCTCGCGTCTCTCGGAAGCCGGAGTGGTGGCACTCTTTTTCAAACAGCCATTTTACGGATCGCGCGGTGGCAGTGAGGGAAGGCGCAGGTTGTTGAAAAGCGTTGATGTGCTGATAAACGGTTTTGATCAGAGCACCGCCGATGCCCGGCGAGCATTCGATATCGTGCAGCAGCAGCGGGGGGTTGATCCGGCAAAATGCGGCGTCACAGGCATCAGTCTGGGCGCAATACGCGCCGGGGCTTTGTGCGCCTATGAGCCGCGTATCAAACGCGCCTACCTTTCGCTGGTCGCCGGTGATCTGAAGCAGGTTGTAATGTCGGCCCGTGAAACACGTGATCTGCGCGCTTTTATTGAAAAGCTGGGCGATGAAGAGCGGCAACGTGTGTGGGAAAGTGCCTGGCGGCAGGACCCGATGAATGCTGTGTCGCAGCTGCGGGCGCTGGCAGAGCGCGGCAGGCTGCGGATGGTGCGAGCTGAAAAGGATGAGATTATGCCGCCGGAGTGCTCGCTCAAGCTCTTTAAAGCGGTCGGCTATCCGGAAACACAGATTTGTATGAAGGGGATGGGGCACTACTCCGCTATGGCCGGTCTGGCCGGTATTATGGACGACCTGACCGCTTTTTTCGCTGCGGATCTGCCTAATGGATCGCGGATGCCCGCACGCAGAAGCGAGATCACGGCTGTTTCGCTGCTCGGCGGATTTCTCAAAGATCTGGCTGCGCTGATCACAGCACAGCCGCAGGATGGCTCGGCCCATATGGCCGGAACGCAGGTTGTATTCGATCTCAATGGTAAAAAGATCAAATTCAACTGTAATCTGGTTTTGGGGTCGCAGGGACGTTTTGCGCTTAACGGAGTATTTCCCGAGATCGGGCAGGCTGGTTTCGGGCGCGGCGACTTCCCGTGGATCGCCAGCAGCACCAATGTTTTCTGCGGTACACGCGGACGCAGTGCAACCTCTCCCGGGCTGGCGGAGCTGATCGGACAGGATGTGCTTTTGAAATATCAGATGGCCGTAGGTCTGGCTAACGGTGCTGCGCTGTCACCGGATCTGATCAGTAACTACGCCCGGACTTCTATCAGAAATGAAAATTCGCACCGTGTTCTAATGCTTGATGTGATTAATAAAAAATCACCCGGGAAGATCGAGATAGTTTTTGACAGTGTCGGCAGACAGCCGCTTGAAGCCAACTGGAGCTTCGCGGATAGCAGCGGTGAAATTAAATTCACTCACTGGCAGATTAATGCCGCAGCACACGGAACGCTGTTTGAGCCTGATTCGAAATTGGAGCGCCGCGATGTTGAGAGTGCGGATGTGCTACAGATGTTTGCGTCGGCCTTTCGTTTTCTGATTGATAAAGCGGCTGACTGAAAGTTGTGTGAAACGCATTTAAAACGGATTTATCTATGATATTCAGATTTTTGCTGGTTTTGCTGATTTTTGTCGCCGAAGTTCTACCGGCAGAGATGCCGGAGCTGCGGATAACAGCGCGTGACAGTGCTGGCCACGGATTGCTCTGCATGGCAGGCGACAAACGGGTGCTGGTGGTTGAAGGAACACCGGCTCAGATGGGTGCGGCGCATGGGCGTCTGATGGCCGATATGGTGCCGCATGTCACCGGCGAAATCATGGCCTTGGTAGGTGCTGCCTATACAGTTCAGAAGGGCATCTGGTTCTATGACAAAATCGATGAAATCTACCGGCGCTCATCGGTGCACACACCGCAGCGCTTTATCAATGAGTGCCATGCCATGGCAGATGCCGCTGGCATCAGCCGCCGCGATGTGATTTGCGGAAATTTCTTCCCTGAACTTTTTCATTGCAGCGGAGTGGCCGTGTGCCGCACTGCCTCGGCTGACGGTTCGGTTGTGCATGCGCGGGTGCTGGACTATATGCGCGATATCAATTTGCAGAACTACACCCTGGTGCAAGTTTTCATGCCGCAGGAGGGATACGCCTGGATGTCGTTGGGATATGCCGGCTTTCTCGGCAGCGTTACCGCGATCAATGAGCACGGTCTGGCGGTCGGTGAGATGGGAGGGCGCAGTGATGATTCCTGGGATGGCATGCCCATGACATTTCTGATCAGGGAGATAGCTGAAAAGACGAGAAATGTTGCTGAGGCGGTTGCCTTGATCAAGCGTGTTCCCCGCACCTGCGAATACTATTATGTTATCAGCGACGCTTCGCGTAACATGGTCGGCATCAAGGCTTCTCCCGATGAAGTGCTGGTGCTGCAGCCCGGGCAACAGCATGAACTTCTGCCGCCTGTTCCGGTGGATACGGTGATGTTCTCAGCCGGTGGGCGGGCGAAAAAGCTTTCGAAGCGACTGCACGCGCATCACGGGAATATAGATGCGCAGAAGATGATCGAAATCATCAAACGTCCGGTGGCCATGAAATCCAATCTGCACAATGCCGTTTTTCTGCCCGAAAGTCTGGATATGTGGTTCGCCGATGCCGGCAGAAAAACACCGGCCTGCGATGAGCCCTACACTATGGTGAACCTGCGCAGCATTATCGATTTCTATCGGGCCGACCTACGGTCAGGCGTTACACAACAGGATTGACGGAGCTGATTGAAATCAAGAAACCCTGTGGACGGGAGAGGTTCACTTGTCCGCCGCTGATCGCATCTGCTGTTCTGCTAGTTGAGCTGATACTCTACGCTTGACCTGTTGTGACTTTAAAAGGTAAAGTATGCACAACTTTTGGTAAGCGAGCTATTTCAATTTATACGTTATAGGAATGAGGAGTTTTTAATGAGTGAAGATAAAAATGATTCCAGATTGCAACGCGGTTTGCTGGTGGAATTTGACTTCGCAGTGATGCCGGGCCACAAAATTATGCTGGATGTCTGTAGTGAGCAGCTTTCCAAGGCGGGTCTGAAGGTGGATCAGCTGCGGATGGCTCGCAGTATGTTAGGACGTTCTTTTGTCTCTGCATTGAATACGTTGTGCCGTGTTCAGAATGTCAGATCAGAGGAGGTCTCCGAGATGGTTGCGAATTGCAATAAAGCTTTCGCGGAAAGAATCGGTCAGGCGTCGGACAAACTGCCGGACGGGTTCATGGAATTTCTCAGAGAAGCTGCGGACCAGGGGTTGAAGAGCGTGCTGTTCACCAAATCGGATGTCGATGCTTTACAGTCCAAATTCAGCGATCTGCCCGAAAACAAAGTGTGCGTCACTGAGGATCTGACCTCCAGTTTCTGCTTCACCAGCTGGGAAGGGTGGCGTCGTTTCGCACGCAAAAATACGCTTCATGAGCGGCTGTGCGTCGGTGTGGCTGGCAGCGGGCTCTCCGTCAAGGGGGCACTCACCTCCGGTCTGGGCGTACTGGTGAAAACCAATGACATTGTTGATTATCAGGATATCAGCGGCGCTGACCGACAAATTGCCGGTTTTAATGTGGAACTGATTCAGGATGTGCGGCGTTTGTTGCATCTGGGCTGAAGAACATACGCTGGCCCGTGTCGACGGTGTGACCGGATGATATGTGCGACCTCGTTTCTTTGAAACGGGGTCTTTATTTTAAATAAACCGCCGGGTAAACTATGAACAGAGACAAAACCGCCATGGAAAACCTGCTGGATGTGATGCGTAAATTGCGCTCGCCCTCCGGCTGCCCTTGGGATCGTGAGCAAAGTCTGGCATCCCTTAAGCCCTGCCTGCTCGAAGAGTGTTATGAGTTGCTGGAAGCAATGGATCGGGATGATATTCCGGCTCACATTGAAGAACTGGGTGATGTCCTGCTGCAGGTTGTTTTTCAAGCGGTTATCCGTGAGCAGGAGAAAAAATTCAGCTTTGCTGATGTTGCCGAGGCTTTGACAGCCAAGCTCATCCGGCGTCATCCGCATGTGTTCGGCAACACCGATGCGGAGAGCTCCGGTGAGGTACTGAAAAACTGGGAGCAGATCAAGCAGTTTGAAAGAAAAGACAGGCCGGATCATTCGGCTCTCGACGGGGTGCCGGAGGCTTTGCCGGCACTGCTGAAAGCGCAACGCGTTCAAAGCAAGGCTTCACGGGTCGGATTTGACTGGCAGGACGCCACTGGTGCTGTTGATAAAATTCATGAAGAGATCAATGAGCTGATGCAGGCCGTGCGGGATGAAACCAGCGACGAAATCGAACAGGAGACCGGCGACCTGCTTTTTTCCGTGGTTAATTACTGCCGCTTCATCAATGTGGATGCTGAAAGCGCACTCAACCTTTCCAGTCGCAAGTTTGCCGCCAGATTCCGTGCGGTTGAGCGCAGAGTGCGTGAGATGGGACGCGAGATGCGTGACTGCACACTCGCAGAGCTTGACTCTGTCTGGGATGAGATCAAAAAAGCAGAATCTATGCAAGATTAGCGTAAACCCTTCCTCGAAGGGCAGAATCCCGCGAAGCGGGATTGGTCGTTAGCAATCCCGCTTTGCGGGATCGCTAAGCGTAGTAGGTCCGGTTTCCAACCGGAATTAATCTCGGGTACGTCGCTGCGCGACGGTCTGCGGCTGTGCGCAGATCAGGTTTGCAACCGGATTCCAACCTGCCTGATTGCAACCCGAAGCTCGACTCATCCTCAATCCACCCTGATATGTCGCACCGGAACAATTTTTACCGGTCCGATCAGGCCTGAGGGCAACAGCGGATCGTTGTGGCGGTAGACGTTGCGTCGTGTGCAGAAGGTCAACCTGCCGGATGGACGCGACTGCCCCTTGATCAGCCACTCCGGCCACTTGGCTGGCAACTGATTTCGGCCTGTTACTTTAGGATGCCATTCGACATCATTGTCCGGACGTGACGCGTCGCCGATCATTCGGTTGGGCCAGAGGGTCGTCACTAAAATCTTCAGCTCATTTCGGCCTGCCCGTAGTGCGTCGCTGATTTCCACCCGGTAGGGCGGCTTCCAGAGTGTCGCCAGAACCCTGCCGTTCAACTCTGCCCGGGCGATTACCTGAACATCACCCAGATCAAGAAATACGCGGCCATTCTCTTTGACCATCGAACCATCGAGCTGAAATTCTTTGCTGTATTCGAGCGTGCCGGAGAAGTGCCGAATACCGCCGACGCTGTGCTCACTCAGCGCTATCAGCTTGTTGAGTACGGTTTGCCGCGGCGCACCATGCTTTTCGGGGAAGCGCAGCTGCCATGCTCCGCCAAGTTCCAACGGTGCGGTTACATCGGAACCGTGCAGCTCTTTGACAGCACCGTCGGCAGTTTTCAAGCTCAGTTGACTCTCTGCCGAGAGTGCGGCGAAGACCTTTTCGTCCTTAATGAAAAGCGGCGGATTGACATAGGGAAGCTTTTCGTCACATTTGACAAGTTGCAAGTTGCCGAACCCTTGTGAATCCCTGCGGAAAACCACAAAAACCGAACCGTATCGCTCCAGTACCAGATCAAGTGTCGTGCTACCCTCCTCATGCCGCCAGGTTGCCGCCGTTGATCTGCTGCCGGAAACCGGGTCCCAGATTTCCGGCAATCGGCCCGCCACTCTGAAGCATGCTTCTATTCTTTCAATCCGGTCGCTCTGATTGGCAACAAAATAAATATCGGCATCAGCTGTGCGGCGGTGAACATAGATGACCTTGGCACCGTCATGCTCCGCGCTGTACGAAAAATCGGGAGCAAGTTCTATCTGTTCAAACAACTCTTCAAAGGTGAGATTACGAAATAGGTTAGGAACACCCTCAATATCATGCGCTACCTCGCGTACAAGCTCATCGCCGTCATCGAAATCAGCGATTGAGGGCGACTGCCGCGGCAGCTCTCCTGGTAAAAGCAAACGGGCTCCATTCATGAGTAGCTCTCTTACTCTGGTTGCGACCGCGGGTGTCATGGTTTCACTCTCAGGCAGCAGCAGAACCTCGTAACGACTGCCCGATGGCAGTACAATCCGGCCCTCATTGTCAACTTTTGCCTCAAAAAGTGTCATCCGGTCACACCCGTCAAAATCATAACCATCCGGCAGTGGCGGACGAAGAGAGTCGCGCCATTCGATGACATTCGGCACATCTTCGCCGACATACCACAGAACATCGCACAGCTGTGTGCCCTCGCGCAGCATCAGGTTGCAGCGGCTCAGATATCTGTTCCAGGCACCGACTTCGCGGAACCAGGTATTGTTACGGTTGTAGTTCAGTCCCCAGAAGAAGAATGTGAAGCCAGGACCGAACACGTCGTAGGGCTGATGCGCAAAGGTGTGAAACACAAACTGATTTATGCCCGCGCAGAAGGCCTCGTCTCCCAGTCGTTTGAGTGAGAATGGATGCTGCTGCCAGCTGGCTTCACCAGGGCCGGATGTATATGATTCGGAGGCTATGATCTTCTTGCCTGTGATGTGCGCCACCGAAGATGACAGCTTGTTGTCGACACGCACCCCCTGGCCCAGACCTTCACCCAGCCAGAATTCTCCCATCGGCACCGCGCTGTTGCGGCTGTAGGCCACATCATAGAGGAACTGCTGGCGCCCATTGGACTCGCCGACATAAATCAAACCCCTCTTCTTCAGATAATCAGCGGCGGTTGCGAAGTAGTTTCTGCTGATCTGGTCGGCCAGAAAACGCCGCCACGACCAGAGAAAACGTTCACTGGTGTCGGCATCGTTGATAATCCAGCCCTCAAGCAGAGTCGGCATGAAGTTGAATATGCGGCATCTGTTGACGCTCATGAACTCCTTTTCCAGACCCTTGCTCCAGTTCTGTATGGCGCACTCCCAACTGTCGAGTTCGACAGTTGTGAATGTTTTGCCGGCACGGTCACCTGCCAGCGCTATCAGCTTGCCGACATACTGATCCAGATGATATCGGACTGTCGCGGAATCAAGCTTGTCACATTCCAGCCCGCGGCCCTCATCGGTTGCCGGCGCGACATAATGTCCGTTGCTGGTGTAGCCGACACGTAGTATCCGCCAGCGTCCCGGAGGCGCTTTCCAGTTCAGCTGGCCAGCGGCGTTCATGCTGCCGCTGATATTTTTTATCGTTCCCAGTTTTATCAGATGTGAGTCGGGGATTTTGCGGTTGCGTGAAACTCCGGGGTAATCACGGTATTGCTGAGCCTCCGCACCATGTCCGCGTGCACGTACCTGTGTGGATTTGGCCTCACCAAAATGAACTTTCGCAGCCGAGCTGAGTTCGATTTCGCCGAAGATCGCCGGATACTCATTTTTTAACAGAATACGAAAGGTGGTGCTGGTGCTCTCATCCAGAGCGATTGTGATTGTGTCACTGTCGCGCAGGTCGAAGTTGGGGGTGAATTCTACGATCGGGTGGAATTTGTTGTTCTTGTCGGCGGCAAAAATGATCATAGCCGGGTTGTATTCCCACAGGTGACGTCCGAAGCCACGGATCTGCAGTGAACGGACGGTCTGCGGCTGATCGAAAATCAGATCAATCCGGTGCTTTTTGTCAGCGGAGGGACGGAATCCTACCTTGGTTGCGACATCGTCGTCGATCAGTCTGGCGGGGTTGGCAATGCCTTCGGATGTCTCTATACGATCCGGTTTCAGCACTCCTCCTTCCGGCAGGGGAAAGGCGATGACAGCTAAATCCCGGTAGAAATTCTCTTTGACAGCCGGTTGCTGAAGGTCCGCTTTGATCACAGTGCCGCCATTGAAGGTCGCGGCACTCCAAGTCAGCTGCTTCATCGATTTTTCCGGTGTGATCCACGGCCCGCCGCTCTGTGAGAAGCCGTCACAGTTGTGTACACCGAATTTCAGATCAAGGCGCTCACACTCGTCAACTGCATGTTTGAACATCGCCTGCCACTCAGGCTGCATAAACCGCACATCACCTTTGGGCATCTGGCCGCCGCAGTTGAACAGGTAACAGCCAGCCAGTCCGCCAGCTTTTATGGATTCGAGGTCGGCGGTTATACCATCTTTGGTGATATTGCCGTTCAGCCAGTGCCACCATGTGTAGGGACGCACGGCGGGGGGTGGTTCATTAAAGCGTTTTTCCAGTGATTGAGCTGTAATAGCGGTGGCATTCAGCAATATCGCTGCAGTGGTAATTATTATCAGGTCTGTTTTCTTCATCTTTTTATCCTCTGAGTATCCCTCGTTCTGTCAACAAGGCAGCGCAACGATTCCTCATTCGGAAACAGCGACGCTGCTCTGGTTCTTCTTTTGACCTGGCGGTTGAGATTCTCAGCCATGTTGGTGCTCCTCTGCCGCCTTCTCATAGATTCTGAAAAGCTTCACTACGCTCATCCAAACCCCCCTCACACCCACGCACTCACCCACCGTTCGCATACCCTATTCCTTTACCTTGTCACCGATTATAAACAACCGGGATTATTAAGACAAGTGTCATCATTGTCATGGAAAAAAGGATTTTGCATCATCATCTTCCCGCTTTGGATGGTTACTTCAATTTTGATTTGAAAAGTCGCCGTTGATCTGTTAAGTTCCCAGAGGTTTAATAATACTTTTCTTTTGCCTTGGGTGGAAGTAATCAATTTCGGGGGGATTATGATACGAAAAAAAACAGCTGCGACTTTTCTGGTTGCCACGGTCTCAATGGTATTGATGGCTGTTGCCGCTGAAAAGCCGAACATACTTTTTATTTTTGCTGATGATCAGTGCTACGACTCGATCAGTGCACTCGGTAATCGGGAGGTGATTACACCCAATCTGGACAGGCTGGTCGACCGGGGTGTTGTTTTCACCCATGCCTACAATATGGGTGCCTGGAACGGGGCGGTCTGTGTAGCCAGTCGCGCAATGCTGAACACCGGAAAATTTGTCTGGCGGGCCCGGGCGGCCCTGGCGGACTATGAGCAGGAAGGGTTGATGTGGTCGCAGCGTATGCGCCAGGCCGGTTATGAAACCTGCATGGCCGGCAAATGGCACGTGAGTGTCAAAGCGGAAAGAATTTTTAATAAAACCGGATCAGTACGTCCTGGTATGCCCAATCAGACCCCCGACGGCTATAATCGTCCGCTGTCGGAGAACGATAAAAAATGGCTGCCCTGGGATAAAAAAAGGGACGGCTTCTGGAAGGGCGGCAAGCACTGGAGCGAGGTTCTGGCGGATGAGACAATCGGTTTTCTGGAAGCCTCCGCCGATTCCGAAAAACCGTTTTTCATCTATGCGGCATTCAACGCGCCGCATGACCCGCGGCAGTCACCGAAAAAATTCGTCGATATGTATCCTCTCAGCCGTATATCCTCGCCGGTTAATTTTATGGAGCAGTATCCCTTCAAAGATAAGATCGGCTGTTCAGAAAAACTGCGCGATGAACGGCTGGCACCCTTTCCCCGTACGGAATATGCCGTAAAAGTCAACCGCCAGGAGTATTATGCTATTATCACCCACATGGATGCCCAGATCGGCAGAATTCTGGATGCGCTTGAACGTAGTGGCAAGGCTGATAATACCTATGTCTTCTTCACCGCCGACCATGGTCTGGCTTGTGGCCAGCACGGTCTGATGGGCAAACAGAATATGTATGAGCACAGTCTGCGCGCACCGTTTATCGCCTGTGGCCCGAGCCTCAAGGGCGGTCGTCGTGTCGCAACACCGATTTATCTGCAGGATGTCATGCCGACTGCGCTGGAATTGGCTGGTGCCAGTCGTGACAAGGTTGAATTCAAGAGCCTCTGTCCGTTGCTTGCGGGAACCCGGACAGAGCATTATGACGCGATCTATGCCGGTTACCTGAACCTGCAGCGTGCGATAGTTCAGAATGGATTCAAGCTGATCCATTATCCGGAGGCCGGTGTCTATCGTCTGTTCGATCTGACGCACGACCGTTACGAGATGCGTGATCTGGCAGATAATCCCGAGTATGAGAGCCGGGTTGCGAAACTTAAGATTGAACTGCGCCGGCTTGAACGTCAGATGGATGATCCACTGCTGGCGGAAAAGAGCAGATGATGATGACACAGACAAGGGGTATGCCAAAATGAAAAAAAAACTGTTGGCGGTGTTGACGGTGATCGCACTTTCTCACATTGTGCGGGCTGATGAAACCAGGTTAAACGTCAAAGTCGGTGATCACGGTCTGGTGAGCTATCAGCAGCTGCCGATGCGCACACCTGCGGGAGGTGCTGATTTCCAGGGCAGTGCCTTTATACATCCTCTCAGAACACCGGCGGGTTTTGTCGTGACGGAGCTTCAACCCGCAGATCACCTCCATCATTTCGGACTCTGGTGGCCCTGGAAGTTTGTCGAAGTTGACGGACGTAAAATTCTCTGCTGGGAACTGCAGCGTAAGGACGGCCTCATTGAGGCCCGGGGTGCCGAAACTGTCGGGACGGGTTTCCGAGCCGACAATGTTTATATCGATCGCAAAGCACCGGAGGGTCCACATGTGATCATAAATGAAAGAGTCGATGTCGAGCTTTCGGCTGTTGCAGATGCGCCGGTCAGGGGATATTACCTGGATATCGGGATTGTGCAGGAACCGGCCGCTGATAAAACCGTTACGGTCAGCACCTACCGCTACAGCGGTTTCGCGTTGAGAGCCACAGCGCAATGGAATAAAGATAACAGCAGTGTTCTGACCAGTGAAGGCCGGGACTACTCCGCATCCAATTTTACTCGTGCACGCTGGGTTCGGGTTGAAGGGTCGGGCCAGCCCGGGCAGAAAGCGGGAATTCTGCTCATGAGTCACCCTGACAACCGTGATCATCCCGAGATGCTGCGAACCTGGAACCCTGAAACGCATAACGGAGCGGTGTTTATTAATTTCAACACGGTTTATGAAAAACCATGGCGGATGCGTGCCGGCCAAAGTTATGCGCGTAACTACCGGCTCTTTGTTTACGATGGTGAGCTCACCTCTGATACAGCTGAAGAGCTGTGGCGGAAATATGGGAATTGATCTGCAGCGGTGCCTAGTTCCGCTCTCAGTACAACTCGCCGGGGTGCTGAGCGAACAGACGTACCTCGTCGATCCGGGCTGCGTTGCAGAGTAACATCATCAGACGGTCAAAGCCCAGTGCCGAACCGGCGCAGGGCGGCACTCCCTGCTCCAATGCCTGCAGAAATTCCTGGTCCGGAGGATAAACCTCTTTGTTCAGTGCCGCGCGTTGCGCCGCACACTCCGCAAAGCGTTGCCGCTGCTGCTGCACATCGCACAGCTCGCTGTAGGTGTTGCTGATCTCCATTCCGCCGATGTACAGCTCCCATCTTTCGGCAACCGCAGGGTTGTCAGTCTTGAGTCGCGCCAGCGCAGCGGCCGGTGCGGGATAATCTTTTAATATGCAGGGACGCTCGCACGGCAGTGCCGGTTCAACCTTTTCCATCAGATCGTGCTCAAAACGCTGTTCATCCCAGCATGCGATCGGGTCCCATCCGGCAAATTCGCTGAAAGCCCACCCGACTTCCCAGAGATCCCATTCGCAGTCAAGCATAACTCTGTGTCTGCCGTAATTGAATGTCGTGGATCCGAGAGTCGTATTGAAAACATGCAGCAGCAAATCTTTAGTTTCAGCCAGAATTTCCATGTAGTCGCTGTTCACACGGTACCACTCCAGCATGGTGAATTCCGGATTGTGCCGCGCACCGCACTCGTTGCGCCGGAAGCAGGAGCCCAGCTGAAAGATCGGTGCCAGCCTCTGCACCAGCAGGCGTTTCATGTGTAACTCGGGCGATGTCCGCAGCCAGCCGCCTTCGGAACGGGGAGCGTCAATGTGGGTTTCCAGCGCTGGCACCGGTATGCGAACCGGCGTTTCAACTTCGATGTAGCCATTACGGTAAAAGAAGTCGCGCGTTGCTCGCAACACCCGGCTGCGCAGCTCTATGTTCCGATGAAGGCCGCCCTCAGTAGACCTTTTCATACTCACCGCTGGAAATCTTCTTCAATTTGGTGAAACCGGCGTTTTTAGCACGGTCATCAAGCATCGATTTCGATCGTCCGATCGCAGGAGCACTGATCAACTTAATCACAGGTTGGCCGCACTGCGGGCATTTCTCCAGATGAGAATCTTTAAAAGACTGCACAATCTCGAATCCGTCACGGCAGTATTCGCATGACTTTTCCGGTTGTTTAGCTTGATAATCATAAATCGGCATATTCGGTTTCTCCAGATAGATAGGGTGCCCATTATAACCACCCCTTCGCCACAAAGCAAACATCTTGTCACTGACCCTGAAATGCAGAGCGTTACAGGTTCGCAGATGCGCCCTTGCGAGAGGCCCAGACCGTAGCTATCCGCGCATCAGTGGGTCCAGATCAAGAAAAACTTTAGCATAACCCATTTTTTTGAGGGATGCGACTATGCGGGCACGTACAGCAGCATTCTGCAGTACATTGAAATCGTCTTGCGCGAGTTCGAGATGGGCGCGATCGCCATAATCGCGCAGACGTAACTGTTTAAATCCCGCGTCCCGTAAAAACTGCTCGGCTAGCTCGATTCTGGCTAGTAAATCGCGGGTGATGCAGTGACCTGTGGGTATCCGTGTGGCCAGACAGGCCAGGGCCGGTTTGTCTGCAGTCGGCAGCCCAAGTGAATGTGACAAGCTGCGAATCTCCGCTTTGGTTAGGCGCACATGTTCCAATGGACTTTGAATGCCCAGTTCCGCGACCGCCCGGCGTCCAGGTCGCTCTTCATTGAGGTCATCGTAGTTGCTTCCGTCCAGCAGGATATCATGACCACGTATACGCGCTTCAGAACGAAGGCGTCCGAAAATAATTTTTTTGCAGATGTAGCAGCGATTGTGCGGGTTCGCGACATAAGCGGGATCGTCAATCTCACAGGTTTGAACCTCAACCAACTGCGCACCGCACAGAGCAGCCAGCTTCCGCGCAGAGTCGAGCTCGGAGCGCGGCAATGAGGGAGTGTCGGCCAGCAGTGCGGTCACATTCTCAGAGCCAAGCAGATCAGTTGCGATCTTCAGCAGCAGGCAGCTGTCAACGCCACCGGAGAAGCAGATAGCAGCACGTTTGAATTCAGCAAGCAGTGTCTCAAGTTTCCGCAGTTTGTTATCAGCTCTCATATCACACTATACAGTTGTCGATCAGACGCGTTTTGCCGCAGTAAACCGCCGCCAGTATCACATTGCCCATTTCAACATCGCTGACAGCTACAAGCGTTTCACCATTCACAATCTCAACGTAATCAATCTTAAGCCCCTCAGCTTCAAGTAGTTCGCGGATGCTTTGTTTCAGTACCGACGCCCGGTTTTCGCCTGCAAAAAAGAGTTCGTACGCCTGCTGCAGTGATCTGTTGAGCGCCAGCGCCCGCTGGTGCTCATCCGGCGAAAGATAAATGTTACGTGAGCTCAGGGCCAGACCGTCACGGCCACGCACAATCGGGAGCACCCTGATGTCAATTGCAAAGTTCAGGTCGCAGACCATACGCCGTATGATTGCTGCCTGCTGATAATCTTTCTGACCGAAAAAAGCCTCATGCGGCTGAACGATATTGAAGAGTTTGGCTACCACTGTACATACACCGGAGAAATGATTCTGACGTGAAGCCCCGCAGAGGTTGCGGGCAAGCCGGTTTTCCATCACATATACACTGGCATCCTGTGCATACATAGCGTCGGCGTCCGGCATGAAAACTACGTCGACACCATGTTCTTCGCACATGGTCAGATCTCCGTCGCTGTCGCGGGGATATCGTCCGAAATCTTCGTTAGGGCCGAATTGAGTCGGGTTGACAAAAATACTCACTACCGCAATATCGCACTCCCTCGTCGCCGTTTTAATCAGAGAGAGGTGCCCGTCGTGCAGGTATCCCATTGTGGGAACCAGCCCGATGATCTGTCCGGCAACCCGCTGCTCCAGCGCCCAGCACTGCATAGTTTCGGGATCTTTGAATATACGCATCTGTGCCACCTCCAAACTTTCTCGCCATTCAACATTTTTCAGCCTTTCGCTTTAACCTCTGCTACCTATTCTACAGCGAACCCTTTTTTTTTGCAAAATTATTTTGTAAACTGTAGCGCTGAAGTCAGGGTTATTTCATCTGGAATAAATATAGCAACCCAAAACCGCCAAGCGGCTTGATTATCAAAGAAGGGTGTTCGGTGTGCCTGAAAGCCATTCTGTCAGGCACCGGGTTTACTCGTCTCTGCTATTTCCAACTACATGTAACTACATTTGCTGCACATGGCGGCAAATTGTAACATGCAAATCACTAGCGTCCCACTGAAAACACCTTTATGCTTGGCAATATTGGACAATCGAAACCAATGGGATGACTGAACAGATCAAATACGTTCTCGCGCAGAGGCGCAGAGAGATTCTCTGTATTTTATTAATATGTTGTTCATGAAGAACTTATAAAACAGCGTCTCTGCGCCTCTGCGCGAAAATA
>JAGYOL010000006.1 GCA_018399555.1 Kiritimatiellia bacterium
GGGTCAGAAACATTCGGAAAAGCGTTTGAGAACTGGATATTTCATGAGCTATCTGTCCACGTGCGAACAGTTGCCCTGCCTTACGAGATTGCCTACTGGAGACTTTCAAGCGGCATAGAGGTCGACTTCGTGCTCGGTGATGCCGAAACCGCTATAGAGGTAAAGGGAAAGAATCGTCTTCAAAGCAGGGACATCCGCCATCTTGAACAATTCAGGAAGGAATTTCATGAGGTAAAACAACTGATCGTTGTCTGTCTAGAGCCGCGGGAGCGCATTACAGAAAGCGGTATCCGCATACTCCCCTATCAGGACTTCATTAAAGCTCTGTGGGCAGGTGATATTATTTGACAGCCTACAGTTACAATGCTGCCTTCGCATGGTCAGGCTCGTACCCAGAGCCGCTTGATGCTGAAGGTCCCGTAGAACCCGAACATAGGGATGTCCGGGATATCCAGCCAGTTGGCGGGAATTGTCATTGTGTTGTTCGCGTTACCCTAAAAACGGCAGTTGCCATTTTGCCGTAGATGCTAGGCGCACGGTTTTCAGCTATAGTACCTATGCAGGAAGCCGTGCAACGCCGCAGATGCGGTAAAACTGGCAACCCCTTGCGGTTTGAAATTCAGAAAATTCTTCACCCATTTGGTGAAGCTAATAATCGAATCAACTCCCTTATTTACAAACACTTATCCGTTTTTCTGAATTTCAAATGCCGTAAATAGGGTTACTGACCTTGTCCATGACCCAGCAGACCGGGCCAACCTCGGCCTCGACGTGTACCTCGGGAGCCGTCGCGTGGTTCTTCTTCTGGTCAAAGGCCAATGCAAACGGAACCGGCGCGACACCTTCGGCGTACTCCGAAATCAGCGTCAGTGTTTTCTCGGCGCAGGTGACCTTCCAGACCGGCTGGCCCTTGAGACAATACGCGAAGGCCTCTTTCAGCTCCAGCCCGGCCAGTGCGTTAGTTTGCGCCAGTACCGGGTTCTGCCCCAGTTTGCCCTGCCCTAACGAGTCTATCGCAAGGCGTGAAAACGACGGACTCGAACGGGAAAGTCCGATTGCGAGATGCCTGGATTTAAAATCCTCAGGTGCCTCATTCCCGCTTGCGACAGCAATCTGAAGCAGCAGCGGGCCCAATAAAAGTGAGAGCGTTTTTTTCATTAATCTTTTTTTATCCTATAGGTTGTTGTGTTTTCGTCTTGCACCAACATTTATTCTGCTTTCCCGGGCTGTTCGGGAACCGCCCACCGATACTGTTGAACCGTTTCGATCAGAGCCAGAACGTTTTCAATCGGTGTGTCGGCCTGCGCAAAATGGCAGGAGCACGGCAGGTAGCCGGTTGGCCCGAGTTCATCAAGACACTGCCGGGTTTCAGCGGCCACATCTTCCGGAGTACCGAAAGGCAGGACCTTCTGATTTTCCACACCTCCATGAAAGATCACTTTGTCGCCGTACTTCGCCTTGATTGATTTGCAATCCATACCCGGGCAGACGTGCTGGATCGGATTGAGCACATCAATCCCCGCCTCAATCAGTCGCGGGATGAGCAGTTCTGAGGCACCGTCGGTGTGGAAGAACACCCTGGCGCCATAAGAGTGGGCCATATCACACCAGACCTTGAGACGCGGATAGATGAACTCGTCGAAGGAGGCAGGCGACATGATGAGACTGTTTTGCGAGCCGACATCATCGCTGATGAAGAGCATATCGATCGCACCATCCGCCGCTTCAAGAAAACGCCGGGCCATCTCGCCCTGCGACCATGCAATCCTGTCGAGCGCGGCGTGCAGGAATTCCGGCGCGGCGATGGTGTCCATCAGGGCCCCTTCAAGAGAGCGCATCGAGCAGTATACCTCGAACAGGGATATCCACGGACCCAGCGTGACAAACTCCCCGGCCAGCTCCTTGGCCTCAGCCGCCGCGGCTGCATAGTCAAAATCGTCGGGATGGGGCCAGGGATAGTTCTCAAGTTGTTCGATGGAATCGACTCCTTGCAGCGGACGAAAAGAGACCTCACCGTATTGCGTTTTCTCATTTGCCTGAATTTTCTCAAACTTAACGCCCCAGTGGTCGACCTCACGGTGTTCATTGGGATCTTTGAGAACCACCCCTTTGTAGGGAATTCCAAGCCAGGCGATCTTGTCGACATCAAGTTTGCGGTAGATATCAAGCTCACTCTCCACATCCAGATGTTTCTTGAATTTCTCCACCAATTCCGGCACCAGCCATATATCCACCGGTACCCGGTCAAGCGTTTCGCGGTTCAGCACCGCCAATACACGCTCTCTTGCATTCATGCTTTTCCCTCTGCTGTATCTGCTATCTGAAATGTCACCGTTTTAAAAATGTCCACTTATCAATATTATCAACAATACCAGTTCATTATTTGAAAATCAATTGACAAAGTGGCAAAAAAACTATACTTTCTGGCACAAATACAGCATCAAGGTGCATATATCGGATTTAACTCGAACTTTGTCTAACTTGATTTTGGTGCGAGACAAAGACAATTATGTATGGAAAACTGATTCAATGATAAGCGAAAAATTCACCTATCTTCCTCAAAGTCCTGCCGACGAGAGACGCGGCCTGTTTGTTTCAACAGCGGGCTCTGCATCGATACCATTCGATTCTCCGTATCCACCCTGCCACCACCCCGAGGACTATCAATTTGATTGGAAGCACGGGCGCGTACTGCCGGTCTACGCGCTGGTGTACATTACTCGGGGCGAAGGCCACTTTGAATCGCGTATTTCAGGATCACTCGATGTTAAAGCGGGGGACATAATGGTTCTGTTCCCAGGTGTCTGGCATCGTTATGCTCCGACAAAAGAGATTGGCTGGGATGAATACTGGGTAGGTTTCGGCGGAGATTTTGCGTACCGGCTAATGAACAAAAGTATTTTTAGCAAAAAGCGCCCTCTCCTTCATGTGGGGTCCGACGAGGCGATTCTCTCCGACTTCATCGAACTTACTGATACTCTTCAGATGCACTTTTCGACACTCCCTGTCCTCGCAGCGGCTGCGGCACATCGTATCATTGCGCATATCACCCACAGCTGCATGACCAACCAGCTCTATACAGAGAAAGTCGAAAAAAACAGCCGCCTGATTCAACGCGCGAAAATGCGCATGCTGGAAAGTGTGTGCCAACCGCTCAACATGGAGCAGCTTGCCGGGGAGTTAGGCATCGGCTACTCCCATTTCAGACATCTTTTCAAACGGCACACTGGGTTATCGCCCAAATCCTATCTGATCGACCTGCGGATTGAACGGGCCAAAACTCTCCTGAACAGCACCTCCCTGCCCGTGAAAGAGATCGCCTGCCAGCTTTCATTCGAAGCCCCCTATTACTTCATGCGCCAGTTCAAACAGAAAACAGGCATGACCCCCTCCCAGTGGCGCACCTACTCACGAGGAATGAAGATTTGAACAGCAGAGAGGGTACCACCGAAAGGCTATATCTTTTGTACATTTCAATTTTTTTTGGGAGGGAGCGTGGCCCACGGTCCGCTTGCGGTTCGCCTCCATCCGGGTGCTGAGGCCAGCACCCCTCCCTATAACCTATATGCGACAGTTAAGAATGTGTATCCCGACAAGCAGGGCCTAATAAACCGGGCCTCAAAGCCACCGTTATTTTGAAACTGATCAGAATACAATTATAGCCATTCCGGACAAACCCGATTGATAGAGAAGGTTATCCGCAGCGACAGCCTCGCCATAGGCTAATGAGTTAATAATGACTTGCAGATAACGGGAGTTGCTGGATAAAGTTAAATTCGATATATCGACCACAACTGTGTCGACATCCTGTGAGATGACGTTCATCGCTTTCCCCGCGATAGTAACTGACAGCAGATCCTGCGCTCCGGCACATATACCATAACCGGTTATGGTGATAGCTGTGGCCCTGTTGGCATCACAGGTGAGCGTGGCGGGAGTGATATCCGTAATAACAGGGCTGTCAATTTCGACACTCGGCATTGCGAAGGTAACACCGCCCACCAATGGATTCGGATCACTGGCTTCAACACTTTCTCCTGCGAAGAGGATGTCATCACGCAGATCGTTATTGGCATCGCCGGATGCCACGGAGTAGCCCACGCTCATATCAATCCTGCCGGTTATTCTGAAGCCTTTTTCCGGAGCGGGTGATGCGGCCGAAAGATCGATTGTCTGATCACCGGAGCTCTGCCTGCCGCCATAGAGAATATACACGGCACCATCCTCTGTATCGGTGCTGTAATCCGATTCGCCCAACAGGATATCAGCCACCCCGTCGTCATTGAGATCATTGATTCCTGCCAGAGCCTTACCCAGGGAAGCACCGCTGCCGACTCGCATCAGGAGCGCTTCTCCTGACACGGTATGCTCTGCAATTTTAACAGCGTTGGCACCATTAAACAGGAGACAACCTCCGTCATAAGTCAACCAGGTGCTGAAATCGAAATATCCAGGCATGCCAAAGAGAAGATCGTCAATCCCATCGGCATCCGCATCGACTGCACTGACAGCCGCTCCTATCTGCTGACCTTTTTCGCCGACATAGTAGACACCCAGCTCCGGATTCGCTTTCAGCTGGTCGGTTGAGATACTGACATTATTACCACCGAAACGAAGATAGACAGCTCCGTGCTGATCACTTGAATCGGATCTTCCTTTAGCGGCACCTGCAATCAACTCACAGACATTATCTCCATTGAGGTCACCGCAAACGGCGATTGACGATCCCAGGTTTTCTTCATCACATCCCTGAAGAAACCAGCCACCGCAAAGATTTACACCGGTGGCGATGTCCATAAAGGGAGCGGAGAGAGATGCGCTGCCGCCATAGAGCACATAAACGCGACCTGACTCCTGATTATTATTGTCGATAAAATAGGGTTCGCCGATACAGACATCTGCTTTCGCATCACCATTCAGGTCGCCGCTTGTGATCGTGAATCCCAGCTCTCCCTCAGATACTCCTGTGAGCATGATGCAGCTATCCATCCGGGGGCAAGAGACATTAACCGCATCGAATCCAGCTACATTGCCCCAGATAATAAAGGCGGCGCCATTATAGTCATTCACATTCGGGGCGCCGATACAGAGATCATCAATTCCATCCGCGTTAAAATCCCCGATGCCACTGATAGCCGAACCGAATGCGCCGTTGTCATAAAGGCCGTTGATCACCCATCCGATCTCATCGCTCTCAATGGACTCCAGATTCACGTGGTTGCGGCCGATCAGCCGTGCGCCGGAAAGAATATAGACACGTCCCTTATCATGATCATATTGAGGCCATCCGACAGCGATATCGTTGATGCCATCCGCCGTCACATCCCCCAGAGAGGAAATACAGTAACTTCCCTTTTGTTCGCTATTGAAATATTGATCATTATTGTAGAAGCTGATATCAAAATTGGTGTAGCACTGATCGGTCTCATAACGGGGAGCAACCGATGGAAGGGGCACATAGTGAACAGAGATCAGGTTTGTACAGGGCGGAAGCGAGAACCAGTTAGCACTCTCCTGTGCTGAGAACGCCACGCTGACGCAGCCGGTAGTGGTAAATCTCATAACGCCATTATCCAGAAGACCCGGACCGGCAATCAAAACTGATTCAACCGATACTCCTGAACTGGATGTGACATTAACGGGAACCGCTGATGTGGTAAATGCCTCTGAGGGCCAGCCATTGTATGCCAGAACGGGTTGCGCTTTCTCTATTGTCAGCACCGAAGCGGCACTCTGCTGTGAGAACCAGGAATCGAGCATCTCCACACGGACATCGTAAACACCGGCATTCACAGGCTGATTCGTGAGATTATTATAAAGCACACTGTACGGCAGGGTGCCACGGTTAAAAGAGACATCAACCTGGTGCGGCAGACCATTATAGATCTGATTTGTGGCGGATACCTCAATCTCCAGAGGCAGCGAGCCATAGACAAAGCTGTCCGTCAGTTCCAGAGTGCCATATGAGCGGCTGGTGACAGCCACATTCCCGAGCTGGTTTGTGGTTCCGGCAGCCGTTCTGACCATCACCCAGTCAACCGACTGACTGACGACCGAGGCTTCCACACCGCAGAGAGAGACGCTCAATATATCAGCGCCCGCGCCCAGGTATTCACCTGAGATAAGAACATCGGTCTCACCAGCCAGGGGTGCCGAGTCAGGTTCAACTGCCGAAATCCTCCCCGCTGATTCACTGCGGTTTCTCCCGAAGATCACCCAGACAGCGCCGGCCTGACTCGTTCCGAGGTAGCTGGCATCGGGGGCGGAGACAACTACATCACCGACACCATCGCGATCCAAATCGACATTACCGGCAATGGCAGAGCCAAAAGCGTCTTGCGCGCGGAATCCATTGATAACAAAGCCGTTATTACCATCCAGCTTCGCGGTTGAACCCACGAATGCATTTTCGGCATTTCCGAGAAGGACATACAGATTGCCGCATCCCGGTTTATCGGGAGCACCTTCAGCAGGAGCCCCGACCGCAATATCACCGAGTCCGTCATTATTAATATCGCCTATACCGGCGATAGCAGAGCCGAGCTGCCCCTCACTCTGTGCCCCGCGCAGAATCCACGCTCCCGGCAGGTCTCCGTAAAAGGCTGATCTGACACCCTTAAGAGACGCACCGGGAATAAGCGCGGCAATACCGGCGTTCGGCTGCCCGGGAGAGGCATCCCATGTCAGAGAGCCGATAGCGAGTTCATCACATCCATCGCCGTCAACGTCATTCACAATCGCAGCCACAAAATCACTCTCATCAACAGCCTCATTTCCTGAAATCACACACCCATTGGTTCCATTCAGCTGAACAATCTGGGTGGGCAGTTGAGAAGTATCGCTGTTGCCGTAGACCACACAGACCGCACCCGTTCCCGAATCATAATCCAGGCTGATCGAGGAGGATGTGAATATCAGATCATTGATTCCATCGCCATTGAGGTCTCCGCCGCCGCACAATTCACGACCGGCGCAGGAGTTTGTATTAGCACCGGTATAGCTCCACAGGGCATCCTGCGATGCATTGATCACCTCAGAATATCCATTGGAATTGCCGGCAAAAAGATAAACACTTCCCCGTCCGCCGGATGCCGCAGGCCAGGCAACCGCGAACTCGTTCAGGCCATCGCCATTCCAGTCACCGATCTCAGAAATCTGAATCTCATGACCCCCGCCGCTGTTCACAACACGGCTCACGGCTCCACTGCAGAACAGGTATGCAACGGCATCGTCCGAGGGAGAGGTTGCCGCCATCCAGTCACTCTGATCATCCCCGTTGAGATCGCCTGCACAGGCGAGGTCGCTGCCAAGATAGCTCAGGGCAACCTCACCTGCGACGCTCTTTTCAGCAATCTCCGAGACAATCGCCCACCCCCGATGGACATTCCGCCATAGCGGACTGCACTCAACATAGTAGAGTTCGCCGCATCTGCGCTGCTCATTACGCGTTGCATACGGGGCGGCGATCAGCAGTTTTCCATCGCTGGCTGCCAGCGAGCTGCCGACTCTTTCATCATCCACCGTGCCGAGCATGACAAAAACATTCCCGGATGCCACATCCTCCAGATTAAATGCGGGCGGAAAACCGCCGGTATCCTGAGGGCGCTGCGCGTAGACAACCGTAACCGACTGAGTCGCTGTTACCGGATGATAGTTGAGAGTCCCGTTCTGATATGCTTTGACAACCACGTCACCTGCCGCATTGAAAACGAGTGTGTTCTCCCCATCCATGACCGCCGGACCGGAGATGATTTCAAACTGGACCGGGAAACAACTGGCCGTTGCTTCAAGCACGGGGGTGGCGGTGGTTAACTGAGGCGTTGTCAGAGTAAAAGAGATTGTCTGCGCTGCCTTGGCAACCGAGAGCAATCCGGTACTGCATCCATGATAATAAACATCATCGACTGAGGCCACCACCTGATAGCTCCCCGCATTGGTGGGCATAACACCAGCAGGATAAGCCACCGTACAGTTTAATCCCGAGGGATCTGTGTGAAAAAGCACCGAATGTCCGTTACCGTCATAAACGGCATTCAGTGAGTCGGGGTCAAAATAGATCTCGGCCCTGTTATCCTGAAAGGTAAACGCATTCTCCCGACGCAGGGTGCGCCCTGACGAGAGCGTAACCTCAACAGCGCCATGTTCGTAATCCGTATCGGCAAGTGCAGGAGTTGTGACAGAGACCCACTCCGCGCCCTGTGTAACAATTGATGCGGCGTGGCCGCACAGGCGCACAGAGGTGACACTTCCATCCCATCCATACCCTTTTATCGCAACCGGGGTTCCACCGCTCAGGGAGGCACGTTCCGGCGCAATATTGGTCAATGCTCCTACCACTGATATAAACTGGGTTGAGCTGTTGGCCAGATAATCATTATAGACAGGCGTGGATGCCACAACGGCCACCTCTCCGGTTGCAGTAAATGTCAGGATGCCATCACTCAGGAGAGCCGGACCGAAGGTTGCAAAGGTCACGTTATCGCCATACAATGCTGAAGCCACGGGTGTCAGCACCTCATTAAAAGCGACCTCTGCGGGCAGCGGCTCCCATACTATCACATTGTTTGCTCGGGCAATGGCAAGCTGTGTGGTGAAGGCCCCGTAGTACAGATTGTTTGATAGCACCGATGCAATCACATCATAGATTCCTGCGCTGACCGGCAGCATCGGAGTTCCGTTATAGGTGAGGGAAAACTCCACCGAATCCGGAACCGACGTTATCTCCACGGCGTGTGCTTCCCCGTTGAAAGAAACATTTGTATTGCCAAACGTTACTGCCGGACGATGTTTATAGGCAAAGCTGTTCGTCAGCTCTGTCAGGCCATAGGCAAAGGATTCCACAGTGACACTGCCAGAAACGACCTCCGGATTTTCGCCGGGCATGCTCTGCACGAAATCAACACCCTGATCGATAATGGAATCAACCTCAACCCCTGCCAGCAAGACGCGTTTGATATCATTTCCACCCGTGCCGAGATAAGCGCCCTCGATCCTGACCTGCGATAGCAGATCATCGCCACAGACAAATTCCGGTGTAATATTGGTTATCACTCCTTGCCGAGGCTGCCTGTTCTCTCCGTAGACAGCATACATTCCTCCGACAGAGGTGACGGAGTCATACAGAAGATTGCGACAGCCGAAGAGGAGATCCGGAGTTCTATCATTATTAATATCAGCGATATCAAGCGAGCAGCCGGTTGTATCCGATGCGGCCGCAGCTATTTTAAATCCATTCAGTCCATCGAATGAGTTTAGCGAGGTTGTTGACAGATATCCCTCGGTATTACCGGAAAAGAGATAAACCGCTCCTCTGCGTGTTGTACCTTCGCATGAGTAGATAATATTTTCATCCGCGACAGCCAGGTCATTGAGACCATCGCCTGTCACATCGCCAATCGCCAGGCTGGAGCCAAAACGCCCCGCACCGGATGGTTCACCTGACAACCGGATAATCTCAGCGCAGTCCAGGTTAACATCAACTGATTCATTTGTCAGATTCAGACCGGGAAGAATATAAACCCCATTCATTCCGGCAGCGCCGACGGCCAGTTCCGGCAGTCCATCCCCATTCAGATCACCGGCAACCAGAGATATACCGGCTGAGGCCAGCGAGTTTGTGCAGTAAAAAAGGCGGCAATGGGTGTGATCAAACCTGACTTCATCCAGATTAGGCGGAAGCTCTTTGAAGAGCACAACAGCCCCGCTATCAGGGGCGTCATTATCAGATTGATACTCAGGAGCCCCCACCGCCAGCATTTTAGCGCTGCCAAGATCAAACAGAGCCAGGGATGATCCGAACTCCGCCCTCCCGTTAACTCCCTCCAGGGCTTGGAGCATCCCCTGGTTATTCCAGATATAGACAGCGCCTCTGCCGACATTGCAGTCCGGTGCGCCGACAACCAGATCATCGGCAGTATCCAGAGAGAGATGTCCGCAGGCAAGAGCGGAACCGAATGAGGAATCCTGAGTGCCTTCAACCGCCTGCCAGCTGAATCCTTCCACAACACTCCCCTTGAAATTCAATTCAGCTGAAACCGGCATATTCCGATCGCCATAAACAATCACGACCCGGCCTGTGCCTCCCGCATAACCGGGAGCCCCGATTGCAAGGTCCATCAGCAGATCACCATTAAAGTCCCCACTCGCCAGAGCATAGCCCAACTGTTCACCATCGGAGCCGAAAAGACAGGTCACCCCGGCATTGGACTGATTCAGGTCTATCACACTCTGCTGACCGGCTCCGAAAATAATGGCGACTGCTCCTGAATCATCAACGGCATCTGAATCCGAGTAACGCGTGGAGCTGAGCGCAAAATCAGAGAAGCCATCCCCATTGAAATCTCCGATTCCGATCACATCGCGCCCCCACTCCGGATTCCTGCCGCTGAAATTACGCCCATAAACCGTCAGCCCGGCACTGTTCATATCTCCGGCAAGATTGATCAAAGCGGGAAACTGCGGCAGACATCCCGGGCGTGATGCATAGACAACATCGAAACTCCGCTCTGCCGAGGCACCTGAATAGTTGGCGGTTTCCATGACTTCGGCAGAGATAGAGACCAAACCGGTGGCTGTAAATGATGCGACTGTCCCGGAGGAAAGATCGCTCAGCAGTGCGGGACCGGAGATGAGATTAAATACGAGCTCCAGTCCAGACGAGGAGCAGGCGAGTAAAACAACCTGATTGGTAACAGACTGAGTGCCCGGATCGGGAAAAGTGATATCGGCCTGTGCTTTATGAATGGTCATCAAAGCCTCAGACTCACCGGTATAGAGAGGATCAACGACCGTAACGACCACGCTGTACAAACCGGCATTAACCGGCGGATTTGTGGAGCCATTATACGAGACCGAGCACGCCTTATTCGGCTGGGTGATCACATTCACCTCTTTGGCCTCTCCATTATAAATCTGATTGGTGCCGGAGATCAGGATCGAGACCGGTTGCGCAGCAACGTGATAGAGTTGAGTGACCGCAGGGAGCGAAACATAGTTACACGGCACCTGATCAGGAATTGTTCCTCGGATTGAGACATCCCCTTCGCCGGCAAAACTCAAGACACAGTTATTTATCAGGGCGGGTCCCGAGAGCACCTCATACTGCGCCTCGATTCCTGCTGAACTCTGAAAGGGCAGGGATATTTTATCAGTTGCGGCCACAGAGCTCTCCTGCTCAACAAAGTCCCAGGTTTGAGGAGCCCGGTTAATCTCGAAGGAGTTGGTTGCAGACCCTTGATAGTTCTGTTCATCGATAGCAGCTATCACCTGATATGATGCGGCATTCAAAGGAATATCGGTTATGCCGTTATATAAGAGAGGTGCAATATTCAGTCCTGCGGGATTGGCGCTGCCGGCTCTCACAGCATGACTGACTCCAGGGGCATACACGGTATCCACGAGATCCTGCGGCTCAAAGACAACCGTTGCCACAGCCTTACGGACATTCAGAACTGCGTTGGTCATACCGATGATTGTACCTCCATCATAATAGACAAAAACATCATAGGAACCAGCATTAACCGGATGCACCGCTGACGGGGGAGAGCCGACGGGCGGGCGGGATCTGTATTCAAAATAGAGGTCGCTGCTTCCTGTGATATCGGTTGTCTCATTCAACATCACCGTAAGAGGCTGACCTGCTCCATCGTAAGTCTGTTCCAGATTACCGATATTCAGAACGGCATTGGCGGCCACGGATGTGATCATCTTATATTGGTCATCGGGTTTATTATAATTGGCATTGTTCCCCGCGCATGAGGCTTTCACCGTGATAGATCCGGTATCACTGAAAGTCAGGATATTCCCCTCTGAAACAGTGGCGATATCCCCCCCCGTAGTGATAGCGAAGGTAACCGCTTCACCGCTCACTGATTCTGCAGCCAACTGATAACTGCCCGTTGCATCGCAATTATCAGATGGATATTGCAACCAGGTGATGCTGTTGGCTTCACTCGGATTAACGACCATCGTATAAACGGGAGGACTTTGGCTGAACATATATTTATCGCTGTCGGCAAGAGCGGGAGTAATGGTATACGTACCTGCATCGTGAATGGCAGAGACCGCTGAACCGGCGCAGGTGTATCCTACAGTGACCGCATCAATGTACTGTGTCGGTGAAACCGTATAACCCGCAGGATTTAAATCACTGCCCGAATATGTCAGATAGGAGAGAAAATCATTGGGCTCTTCGCCCGCCTCATCATCCCAGGTGAAAACCAATCCCCGCTTCGAGACAGTCACGCTCAGGAGAGCCTCTGCACCCAGTGTATAACTCCCCGCTGCCGCCGTAGCTTTGATCGTCAGCGTGCCATTATGACTGAATGAGTACTGGCTCTCCGATGAGCCGCTCCCTACATCCTCACGGGTCGTTCCGGCGCTGTCACTGATGATCGTCTGTGAAGTAACAATGCCGCTTTCCTTCGCCTGAGATAAAGCCAGAACATGACATAGATCTGCCGCGGAGACAGAGCAGGACTCATTATTGACGACAGCCGCCTCGCGCGATGAAAACTGAATGCGATTAAGAGCTTTGCCGCTCCTGATATCAAAGAAAGAACTCTCTCTGACAACACCCCCCAGCGTTGTATACCGGATGGAAATCCGGTACTTGATATCGGGCCAGACCGACAGTGATGCCTGCTGGACAACCGTGTTCAGGCTCCTGCTTGCATCTGAGGTGGCGGAAAAAACAGAGTGCCAGGGAACATTCTCCCCCCCGCTGGCGTAATCGCTGTTTTCTCTCAGATCATCAAGGCGGCTCGCTTCACTATCCAGTGCCTCGGCTTTGAGCTCAACCTTGGTAACACCTTTAAAAGTTTTGTAGCTCACATCCAGAGCAACTTTAATAATATCCGCTGTTCCCTGAGTGACAGACAGACCATCTGATGGAGTGCCGTAATATTCGCAGAAGTCAGACCATCCATCGCCATCGCTGTCACTCTTATTGGGATGAAAATGCGCTCTATCCTTTTTTTTATACTCCTGATAATTGGTTAATCCGTCTCCATCCAGATCACTGTTTTCATCATTCACATCCGGATTCAGGCCAAGATCAATTTCAAGTGCATCGGCCATACGGTCTTCACCGTAAACATAGTAGCGAAATCCCTCGCATTTATATTCCAGCGACTTTTTGTCGCTTCCGGCACCCATGCCGAAATAGAGGTGATCCGCATGAAAATAGTCTCTCAGCACTGATGCGCCGGACATCTTTTTTTGTGTGCACTCAGCGTGAATACTTCCGTCACTGTTCACATACTGGATACGGAGGGTATTATCACGCTGAGTATATTTAAAACGCATCCAGTGAAAATGCGACCAGGAATAGGTGCTGCCGCTGGCCACATGGTTTTCAGTACATTTTTCTCCCTGATAGATCCGCGCCGAATCATCATTATAAAACTCAATCATAGCTCCCAGACGCGGATCACAGGAGGTGGTCATCCCTCGATAGCCGGCGTCACTGCCTCTTCCGCCGCAACCGACATCATAATTCTTTGATCCTCCGGGGTCTTTAGCCATAAAAAGCGTATACCCGCAACCCGCTTTATCAAACTTGCCATTATCTGCGGCAATCAGGAAATCCACGCAGACAACGTCATCAACAGCAATCGCGAGATCCCGCCAGATCGTTCCAGAACGGTTTTTCTTTTTTCCGTCCAGAAGATTCAGATAGCAGTGATCTCCACTGATATTAGCAACCGCTGAACCACCAAGAAAAAATTTATAACGCATGGAACCGGAATCCAGGCTCTCATAGGCCATCAAAGTGGTTGAACTGTATCCACTCTCCTCTTTCCAATCCCTCGCATTGGCAGAGAGCCGGAGCCCTATAACACACAGAGCAACTATAAGATATCGAACAACTTTCAATTGAGAAACCATCCTGGCCGACCCATCATATAAAACTCAACTGTTTTTTCACCTCGGATATCAGATCTTCATCGACATCGAGACCCTTTTCAATATACCACGCCCTTGCCTGATGTTCAAAAAGCCGCAATGCGACAGCTCTTCTTTTCTGAGCACCTGCCGCATCGATAAGCGCTCCTTCGAGAAGTTTCCGAATGTGATTTAAGCGAGCAACGGCACTCATCTTTTCCGCCTCGATGAATGCGGGCACAAGCCGTGTTTTTGTTTTAATCATCATTCTCTTCTGCTCTGACTCCGGAAATGTCTGCATCCGGTAGTGCCTGAGCTTACTCCTTTTATCTTTAAAGAGGGCGATATTGTTGGAGACTGAAATTATCTCCGCAGCCAGAACCTGACCGGCACAGTTGGTCCAGGAGTCAGCGTATATAGATAAAGTGCAGCACATTACAGTTACCGATATCAGAACGATCTGTTTCACAAGCACCCCGTTTGCAGCTAATCACTCAGCTTTTTTCTCTTAACCACGGATTACCCGATCCGGACGACTACTGGACCTCTAAACTATAAAAGGCAGAGTCGCTGTCAGCGGGAATCTCAATATAGATCGTGATCCACTCACCCTGACCGGAGAGATAAGAGCTTGTCCACGGTCCATCCATTGAAGTTGAATACCGCGCAGCCCTGCGGGTTTCAGAATCACGCAGATCCAGCTGTTCCTTAACAAAATATGAACGGCCGCTGTTGCTGAAAAACTGCATTGAAAAGAGATCCGTGTCAGCATCGCCCGTGATCTTCTTCATCTTTTTGATTTTAAAAACGTCGGCACTGTCGGCGGCACTTGTACCGGCGATATATTCGGCATAATTAGAGGCTCCGTCCCCGTCCAGATCCCCCTCGGCCGTAATTGCGTCGGGGTATACACCCGTCAGCCACCAATAGGTCAGGGAGGTATGTCTCTCCCAAGCATCAGATAATCCATTATGGTTTTCATCGACACCGGTAGAGAGGTCCAGAGCTGCATAGCTGCCGGAAACACCTACACTGGGAATCTCGTCGCCGGAGAATGCCTTCAGCTTCTCGCCATCGCTATTCTCGATAAAGAACTCAACATCACAGCCGGTGGAGACAGCATAGGAAGCATAAACCGTTTCCGAGTTGTCGATGGCAACACCGACAAGAAAATTGGCGGTGGCTCCATAACTTTTAACCGAGCAGCGACTGATCTCCGTTCCGTTGACGCAGCAGAGGATATCGACATCACTCTCGGCCGTATAGGGGTTGCCATACTCATCCTTGACTCTACCGAAATAATAGAATGAAGGCACCGGCACTGCCGCACAGAATTCGGACAGCAGGGCAATCGCAATGAAACAAATTGTCATTTTCAATTTCATAATAATCCTATCTCCCAACAAAAAAGTCAATTACCTGAGTACGAATATGTTTTAAAGAACAGTTTAATATCTTTAATGCCCCCCTCGGGACCGACACCTTCGACAAACAACTGCTTCGCCTTGGCTCTGTCGTTATGCAATGTGCCGGCGGGAACAATCATTATCCAGCGGCTGTTCCAGACACTGCGGCCGATCAGCCGTGAATTGGAGATCATCTCGTCATCACTGAATGTTCCGCTGTCATGATAGGCACGCATTGAAGGATATCGCCTGATCTTGCTGTAGCTGTCACCTGCGGGCAGCAGATTCGCAATCGCGGTGAAATCGGGAGCATCCAACTCAGCGCTCCCTAATTGATAAGGTATGGGCACCACCTGATCCGCAACCTGCCAGCTCCGGACAGACTCTCCGGTATCAGAGGGGGAACGCATCGAATCCAAACCGATTGGCATCAGATAGACCCTGGGCTGCAGGGCAAGTCCATCATCATAACTGCTGTTCGGTTCATAGTTTTTAAACCAGACACCCACACTGCGGATCTTAGTGGCAAAATGACTTGAGTCATAGGCATTATCTCCGCCGATCAGGGCATTGCCAAAGAAATTGACTCCGAAATTAACTTGGCTGGGAAACTCAATAATCAAACCGGGCTCCTGGACATTCAGACCATCGCCGGCATTGGCAAAGGGCAGTGCATAGGACAAGAAGCGACTGTCGGCAAAGAGGTCATCGACCCAAAACTCTTTGAGTTTCTCAGCCCATATCCAATCGGATTCCGCGTCATCAGGGATTCGGAAAAGCTCCTTTCTCAAGCTGAAACGCCCTGTCTCGATCTCAGGGTTATTAAAACCGAGGCGGCTTTCCAGGACCTGCCAGTTGCTGTTCATCCGGGCCAGGATATCAGCCAGTCCGGGATCACCATGGCCGCTGTCTTTCATTGGCTGCCCCTCTTCATCCAGAGTTCCGAGCGAAGATGCCCGTGCCGCATCCGCAAGAAAGGTGCTGCCCGGCTGTGACTCACTGCTATGGTTCAACAGGGCTGTTTCATAGTCATAGGCCTTGGCTGCCATATAGACATAACGTTGTGCCAGATCGAACGCCTCCCTGTAATCCTCAAGCGCCTCACTGCGGCCAAGCTTGAACAGCATATCCTGATAGCGCATCTGCTGGACATCACTGGCGGTTCCGGCTCTGAAACGCTCACGTTCATCCAGGAGTCTTTCACCCTCTGCGAGGGCGCTCAGATATTTTTCCTGAGCGGCAAGAACATCGATATAGGCATATTGAATGGCAACCGAGTTGCCCTTCAAGGAAGCGACCGTATTACGGATTTTTTCAAAGGTGCTATGGTTATCAACCAGTGCCTCATATGCCAGATCGACCATCTTCAGTATCTTATCTATCTTGGCTATTCGATTTAAGTGGCCTTGCGCCTGCTTTGCCGCCTCTGTCTTATTTTTGATTATCGAAAGCGAATTTGTAATACTCACAGCGCTGCTGGCAAGCGTATTTTGCAGAGTCGTTCCCATGTTTCCAGCAGCAGCCTCAAGTTTTAACGCTCTTGAAAGAAAGAGCAAATCGCCGCCGGATGCGGTACCTATGATAGTGCTCAACTGACCGTCAGCTGATGCGACAACCGCACTGGCGATTGCCTCCTGTAAAATCTGCTCCTGTTTGTTAATATTCGCATTAGCATCCTCCACTTTGAGTTCGAGAAGATATTTTTTTATTGAAGCGAACGCTTCATAGCCACGCTTGAGAAAACGGTAGTCGTATTCAGTACTAATCCAGGCTAACTCCGTGGCCGCATGTTCCTCGGCAATCTCATATGTGGAGCATGCGTAGCTGTATTTAGTATAGGCGATCCAGAATTCACGGTAGGCCTCCTGCAGAGAACCTTCCGCCCGGCGGGTACTCCAATAATCGGGTGTACAGATAATTCCATTGGGAGATGTATTAAACTCAATCTCATAAACTATAGTTTCCATACTTTCGAGTGATGCCCCGAAATCCGCAAAGCTCAAGCCTTTCCACTCAGGCACAGCGTACAGAACAACCTCATCCTCGCGATTCTCGATCTCACTGTAAAACGGAGCTACATCAATGTACATGAAGTGAATCAAATCCGGACCGTCATACCCATCTACATACACTCCGGAAGTACCGATATCCTCGGCATAGGGATAACCGAAGATGGAAATCAGTTCCCGCTTGAATGTCTCCTCGTTATTTTGAACAGCTTTTGAATATGTGGTGGCCGTCAGGGCTTGAGAGCGGAGTTTACGGGATAGCTCCTGCGCACGATCGAGCAGGGAGCCTGCATTCTGCAAAGCTGTGACCGCACGCGCATACGCCTGTTCAAAGTGGGATTGCCCGGCATCAATCTCCGAGGGTGATATATCAAACTGAATGGCGTCGGGGGCCATGCCCTGCGGCGTCATACCGGAATCCACAGCATCCATTTTCGACTGCAGCATCTCCATTGAACTTGCAATCTGCGCCAGTTCCGACACAGATTCGCGGTCGATGCGGCGGATACCCTCCTCTTGATAGGCATCGGCAGCGGCCAGAGAGGGGAGTTCCTGCAACCACTCTCCGGCATGCATCCTGGCGGTTTTTCCGCTATACGAATCGGTCAGCAAGTCGCCGATACTCTCATTGCACTTATAATATGCGGCCAGCCCGTTTTCATTGCCATAGAGGCGAACCCCCATCTTGGAGGCAAACTCTGATGCACTGCGTGCCGTATTCCAGATTCTCAATTCAGACAGTTTCACAACCGGGCTCTTAACCTCTAACCCGAATGATGACATCCAAACCTGGGTCGCTGCCACACTGGCATACGGACGTGCAACCTCTGCCGGGAGCAGCATTTCAACCTCATCGACCAGATCGAGAAGATTACTTGAGCAGACAACAGATGAAGGCTGTAAAACGCCCCCCGCATAAAACAGCGCACCGTCTTCATCGAGTGACACCGCCACATGCGTCCATTGATCACCGGCATTGAACACACCGCCGGTACTCATGGTACTCGCCATAGTCCACAAATTGCTGCTTTGCTGAACAAACAAAGCCAGCTGTTTAACGCCATCAGTGCAGTTGAAACCAAACACAACCGCATCAGAGGCATTCGAGATTGATCCGCCGCGCAGGGTCACCAGAGGCTGCCATCCCGAATCGATTCCATTATCCACCACCCAGCTTTCAAACGACACAGCCCCGCTGACACTGATGTCATCCGGAAGCGAGAGCGAGCTGTCAGAATCCGGCAGATAGATACAACTCTCAGCCTCAGGGGCAAGCAGGCACTCCTCAGCGGGCAGCATTGAGTTCACAACACTCCAGTGATAAAGAGCGGAGAGTCCGGTACGTCCCGCCCATTCAGCAACACCGAAACCGCGCGTCTGATCCTCATCGGTATATCCGGGATAATTTTCGGTCTCCCCTGCTTCATACATCAGGCGATAGCTGCGGTCAACAACCTCCACACCGGTTCGGACGAGATGATGAGCCGATTTGGCAAATCGTTCTTCGTCCTTATAGTCAACATTCATTGTGACGGTATCACCGATAAGCATCTGGGATATACCGGGATCACCCCACGTGAAAGAGGGGTGTCTCAGCAGCGTGTAATATCCCGACAGAGCGCTCAGGTAATGGCCCCAGGCATCGCCGTGCCCCTGGGGATAAAGCAGGGCCGCATCATCCTCATTCAGAGAGAGATCCCCGGTATTGATCGTGCCCGACTCCGGCGGTTCCTGCGTCACATTGTAATTCACGGAGTAGGCCACTTCACCCGCTGTGATTCCCTTGGTGAAGTTCCAGATCAACCGATTATAAAAGGGATACGATTGCATTCCGGGGGCCAGCTCCGAGTCAGAACGTCCGCGTAAAAGGGCCAGCTCCTCCTCCAGCAGGGAGCTCACCTGATTGTCAAAGGAGAACAGGGAGGTTGACAGCGTTCCGACGTCGCCGGACCAGACCCACTGATTTTCAACGGAGGATGAGGTGCCGAAGCCGATGGTCGGATCCAGCGCATCGCTGTAAGCCTCATCTCCCAGAACATTGTACAGATCGGCCAACCGGGAGGCTGCCAGCAGAAGCTGTTCATTAGCTGCGCGGCTGTCGATTCCGATATTGACGCTCAGGCCGGCAGCGGTATTCAGAACCGTCTGATAGAGTTCCACCAAGCCGACATCATCCATATTATCCATATTCAGGGCAACATCCCCGACATAGGGACGCCCGATCTGCTGCAGCATGCCGATGCCGGTAGCAACCTGGTTATCATAGAGATCACGCATGCGCTGTTCAAAGGGGGTGAAGGCATTCATCACCCGCTGCACCCATCCTTCGGCGATAATGGGCTCCGACCAGTCACTCCAGCTATCACCCATCACATCATAGGACTTGGCCGTTGAGCGTGCCCGGTAACGGCAGATAAAGAAACGGTTGACCATATCATTCAGGTTATCGCCCTCTTCACCCAATGTAATACGCCGTGTGCCGTCAGCCTTGCTGAACGGGGAGTACAGCTCGGATGAATCCGGTATGGTTCCATCGGAGTTCGGGAGGGCGGAACGCCACTCAAACTCATAGGAATCTTCATATCCGGCAAAGTGAATACTGTTAAGGATGCTGAGTTTTTCCGAGAGCAGATTAATCTCATCCTCGAGGCTGATGCCGAAACCGTCATCAAACTCAGGGATAACTTTACATATATAGAGATTAACGGGGTCGCTCGCGTCCACGCCGCTGGCAGGATTGGTGGAATTATTCATCGCCAGCGAGAAATAACCGATTCCCTCGCCCAATGCGGTTACTGCATAATTCGCGGCTTGATCATCAGGCTGGATTGATGTGGCCTGGCGCGGCAATTCATCAACAGCCCTCTCCCACTCGGCATAATAGCTGTTATTGGTTGCGACCAGGGCGAGAACATTCTCGCGCTGCTTGTTGCTCAGCGCATTGATCTGCAGCCAGCGCTCGCCCGAGACATTATCCACAAGTTCACCTTTGAGGACCAGATTGCCATTCTCTCCGACACCGGGATCATACCAGAACCGCTGACTCAGATCAGGAGGCAGTTCGAGGAAATATATTTTTCCATGTCGACGCTGAATCGATGGATGTTCACCGCCAAAGTCAAAACCCAGCAAACCCAGAGGATCGGAGTTCTGCGACAGAACCGAGCTGGAGCTCCACTCAACACGTCTCTCTGAGACAGGATCATACAGACAGACACTTGATGCGGCATTGGTGTTATGATCATGTCCATCTCCATCCCGGCTCTGATCCCAGGTCATTTCGACACTCTTCTGATTCCAGACCTCAGGCAGGCCATCGACAGCCGTTGTCAGGGTCTGGCCGATCTTCATGGTCGGCACAGAGTCCGGCCATGAGACAGTCCAGCTCAGTTTAAAAGGATTGTGTTGATTGAAATAGTTAAGGTCCGAAAAATCATGCTCTCCGACAGCATCGGTCCAGGGAATCAGGGTTCCCGATGCCGGCTGATGCGCCAAGGGATCAAAGCTATCATCACTCTCATTATACACAGGGAAGAAAAAATCCGCCTGCATGGGATAGTATTTATACATCTCAATCTGTGTGTCCTGCTCTCCCTGTCCGGCACCGACAGCCCACCAGCAATCTTTCCGGTCGCACCATCCGGGGCCGGAGATTACAACATTTCCGTTTTCAACGATATCTTCATTGAGATACTGCCCTCTGCTCTCCGGATCGGGAAGAAGATCAAGCGGGTGAGGTCCTGAGAGCCTGTTTCCCGCTTCGATCTGATATTCAAAGGCCGGGAAGTCCGCATTGGTCACAACAACGCTGTAGGCCATCATCTGGGGTCTGCCACCGATCTCGCTCTCCATATACTGAGCCATCACGATCGCCGGTGATTCACCAGCCTGGTTCAGATCGTTCCGCAGAGCGTAAACAACATAACCTCCAGCATTCTGAGCCGTAAAGGCATGTTCTTCATTGGGGTTGTATCCCGGCAGCGACCTGTCATTTTGCACATAAACTTTTGCATTGGAACCTGCAGGCAGCACGCTGCCGACATCGGCATACGCCCCCGGCTGATGATAGACCGCTCCGAAAATCAATCCGTGGTTACCACCCGCATAATCATGTGCAACTCCCTCAGCCCTGTCGTCAAATCCATAATTCAGCACCAGACCATAATTATCATCAGGTTTGATTTTATACATCTCCCGGCGGATTTCATCGCCGGATCTCGCAAAGCGCCAGATCCGGACATTATCAATCAATCCGTCAAAGCCGATCGATTCCTCACCTGCGGCACGCCCGATAAAATTCAGAGCGCGAACCGTATCCTGCGGGGCCGGAACATTTTCGCCGTGTAGAATTTGGGTAATCGCACACCCATTGGTATAAAATGCGGCGCTGTTCTCAGACTGAACATAGGCCACATGTACCCATTTGCCATAAGGCAGCGAACAGGTTGTCTCCACATGATGCCAATCGCCGGACTCAACGGCGGACCCGGCCGCAGCCCATCCCAGTTGTCCATTGGCATCAGCGGCATAGAACCTCACATTATTTGTGCCGGTGCCATTCGATAGATCGAGCAGAACTGAATTGCAGGCACCCAGCGTCTTTTGTTTAATCCACATTTCCACTGTGAATCCATTTCTGGCGACATATGCAGCGGGAGGCATCTTGACTCCGCTCAATGATGTCGGCGAGAGCGAAAGGGCCGTTCCCACTTCACGGATACCACTGACTGCGCTGCCCAAGCCACTCGCCAGAGTTATCTCAGGAAGGTCCTCAGGCAGCACATGTTCATAGCGCTGCACAAAACCAGGAAACCAGATACCGTCATCGGGCATATCGGACGCATGCCATGCTTCACTCCACCAGACCTCCAGCTTATTATCTTCGCAATCATCGCCTCCATTAACCCCAAAGATATACGATTCATCAGCGAACACCGACCAGGGGTCGCTGTTATTGGAGGGATCTTCTGTATCCTGGGTTATCTCGGCGACCGTACGATAAAGATCTACATTATAGCATTGACCATAACTCTCAAAGATATAATTATGAACTCCGCTATAGACACTGCGATTCAGCATTCCAACGGCACCGGGCTCCATACGGGAACAACCAGACAACATTGCATTGATGAAACCCGAAGGACGGGGGTCACAGAGGAGTATCCCCTCATTGTCCTCAACAGGCCAATAGGCATAGAGCTGGGCAGCGCTCTCACTCGTAAGCAGCTCAACATCAATGAACCCATCCTTCCGATGATTGATCGCGTCTACACTCTGGGGTGTGCTCCAGATCCGGATCTCATCGATCGCCATAGGGGAGTGGTGCCGGCCATCGCTCAAAGCACCGAAATACAGCGAACCTATATCCTGCGGCAGAGATCCATCCACAAAAGTGCCGCCAAAATCAACCTTTTCGCCGTCAAGATACATAGTCAATGCACCGGGAGTGATCTCAACCGCGACATGATACCACTTAAGCCTGTCTAAAACATCATGCGAAACCGCGTAATAAGGTGCCTCCGGCCAGTTGGTGTAATCTCCCGCCACATTGCCACTATAAAGAACCAGGCGGTTATTTGAATCCAGTTCCAGGTTAATCCGCTGCAGGCCATTTGAACTGACAGCTTCAAAAACGCACTCGACTTTACCACTCCTGCGTCTTAACGATTTATACCAGAACTCAATTGTGACACCAGCAGGTTGGATCGAGCTCTGCTGATAATTCAAATTCAAGTCAGTACAGCTGAATGAGTCGGATATCCCATCGCAAAGCACACCGATTGATGACGCATACGGCAGAATCTCACGGGTAATCTCCCACTCTTCAGGGGCCAGATCAAATTTTTTATCCAATCGGCTGGTCGAATGCACCGGCAAAAACCAGATGTTATCAAAGCCGTCAGCATCTGACTCTGTCGTAATACGCAGCAGGCTGTACCCGTTGGTATTCTGCGTATAAAAATTACCATCCTCATTCAGAAAAGCATGGACAGGAGGCTCCTGATAATCTTCGACTGTCGCCGTGTAATCATCGGGAATATAAACCTCCGATCCCCATTCATCCGGATTACCTCTGACATACTCGATGCAATCATCAGGCCAGTCCGCCGCATACCAATCTGTTTCGAAAGGCCAGAGCGTACCCATCAGGTCAGGTGCCTTCCAATAAACCTCGATCAGCCACGGCATGGTATCTGTGCGGCGCAAGGGGAACACCCACCCCTGCTTGGGACTTGAGCTGTTGTTTCCCGAATGCTGATAACAATACCCCTCGTCTAAACCTGCAGTGACATAGGGAACCGTCCGACCGGACTGATACCCATCGCCATAGGGAGCTATTGGCTTGCCGATATCCGTATAAACAGTCCTTTGAACCGGCTGGCAAACCTCAATCAGAATGCAGCCATCATCAGAGACCTGCTCCTTATAGGCACCTGTTTTAAAATACTGCATCAGCAGGTAGCCCTGCTGTCCTGCATGAGCATGAAGAGCGCCTCCGCCGTCAATATAAACACCCTCCACCTCATTACTGGTGATAACCGCAGGCGAAGCGGCGGCATTGGTAATCACCTCATAAACAGGAAACACCGAGTTGTTGTAATGCAATTTCACAAACTTGCCGGAAAGATCGACACAGGGAGCATTATAGCCGTCATCCGTCCAGTAAATACGGTACGGCTGCGAAACAGGAGATCCACTGACATTGTACATATGCTGGATATTGGTGGAATTCACTCCATCTGTATAACTCCAGTTAACAACCAGGTCGCCCCCGCGGTCAGGCCACAGCTGCCGCGTACTGTCCTCATAAAAACCACCCTCACCATCAACAACATTGGCGGCATTAAAGTCGGTCATGCGCCCCCAGTCAATGCTCCACGCATCACTGAGACCGGACTCTTCGGCTGAGGGCACCTCTATATGTTCACCCATATAGAGATCCGGTTTAACATGTTCAACGGAGTGTCCGAATTCACAGGAGTGCAGCCGATATTTAATCTTTGTACTTTTTTTATCCCGACACGCGGGCAGCAGTTTGCCATCGCCTGCAGAGGCTGAACTTGCGCCACCGCAGATCAGCGGCGTCTGCATAGAATCCGCCTCGACACTGTCAACCTCAGCATGCGCATAAAACGGGATTCCCGGACTGGCCATGATACGCACGGAATCAGTGGGTGCCGCATCACTCAACAACGCCCCCCCCAAGAGAAACAAAACTGCATATCTCATTTTATTCATTCATCACATCCCTTCATAAAACCCGGAACATCGCATCGGCACACCAGTCCCTTTACTGCCTTCTCAAAGGCAGCCAGAAAAGTTCGCAGGAAACAACCTTTTTGGCACGGTTAAAAGTAAGATCATACTCTGCCGGAACCGGGATCGTCATAACCGTCGAGAATTTCTGATTGACATCCGCTCCCATCACTATATCGGAAATTGTGTCAACGCCATCATCTGGCTTGAGAGTAAACCAGAAATGTTCCATATAATCCATGCGTGCTCTGATCATGAAAAATCCGTCACCCTCCCCAAAAGAATCCCGCAGGCTGAAATCTTCATGAATCGCAGGAGTGTTATCCAGACAGCTCCAGCCGTATTTTTTATCCGCCTCGTCGGAATCATCATCTTCCCACAGAGAAGTTGAGTCAGCCTGAAAGCCACCCTCTCCCACATCCGCAACCGCAAGCGTACTTTTAGCCTCTGCATACAGATTACTTTTTACAGTGACACGATCTTTCATCGTAACTCCTTTGTAAAAAGTTGCCCGGCCGCTGACGCTGAAACGGCTGCCCCTGATCTGCAGAGTGCCTCTGTTTTCCAGTGTCGTACCTGACTGAACCGATCCGGAAACAACAATATTGGATGCGGTTACACCACCGAGATCTGCACCGCCATCAACCTGGAGATTACCCGCCACATAGAAATTGTCAGCGACCCGGGAGATCTGTTCCGCAGCAAAGGCATAGGGGGCAGAGACGAGGCGCTGCTTAATGAGAGTTGTATTCTGAAGAGCTTCGCCGTCACCGATGCGCACCAGTTTAATACCCAGATACCGACCGGTTGCATTAGACGCATCACCGACAAAAGCCTGATGCCAATCGTTCTGACTGTTATCCGGTCCATTCAGCACAATCGTTATGAGCCCGTTTTCATTGGCATAGGCAGCGACACCTGATTTGTGCCACAGCTCGCTGGCATCATCGCTGTTATCAGCGAAAACGGTCACATCGACCTCAACCGAAGTGTTTCTAATGGTCTCATTCCCCTCGCCCTTCAGCACACACTGACAGGTCATGGAATCGGGAACAATCGGATCAGCCAACTCCGCATCACCCACCGGGATTCCGGAATTCAGAGGTTTTATTTCCGTCTCGTCCGTTAAAACATCGGGGACACCGGATGTCGTCTGAGCCTGCGGCGCAGGCTGATCAAAGTTCCATCCCGAGTCTGAACCTTGCCCCATTCTCACGCGGTAAACCGATTGAACCAGCGATGAACCCTTCCCGTCCGGCTGTTCTAAACTGATTTCCACACGGCCGCCTGCCGGAACAGGAATCAAAGCGGTATGCCTGAAATCATTCTTTTTCTCAGTAAATGAGGAGGCTTCATACATCTCATTATTCTCAGAGTTTTTGACAACAAACTTGACACTCCCATGATTTTTAAAAGAGTGAACCACTAAGAGCAGAGAATCGGTCTCAACCGGCTCCACAACTGCTGAATCGGCACTGTTTTCATCCAGATAAGCCTGACCGTCTGTTGCATCTTCAAATCCGCTTGACACCTTTTCATAAGCGCTGAAGAGTGTCGTTGACTGAGGCTCAAGAGCACCCTCCCTGATTTTGAGAGCTTTGGTTCTAAGTTCGGCGGACTGCAGGTCGCCAGCGCACGAAAGAGAGTCATTAAAGACAACTGCTCCGGCAAAAGAGGGCGCACTGTTAGTTGATATGAAATCCGCACCTGCATTTAATCCCTTCATACAGGTGAGCACAGCACCTTTTTCAATTTCAATCTGGGCCTCGATCTGCACGTTTGTTTTGATTGTCAGCAGACCGACCGAATCCAGACCGATACCACACTGCAACCCGCCATAGACATCAAAATCCCCAAGGGCATGCATCGCATTCAGCGCCGAGACCGCATAAGGAGTTGTATTAAACTGCTGCAGCGGGGTAAATTCATAACCTTTCACATTAAATGAGAAAAAACGCTGTGACGCATCGAAACCGGTAAACACCGAGCTGAGAGAGTTTGTCGGAGCCATTATATCGACCTCTGAGGCATCTTCACGGTCAGGATCGGTCAGGATCATATTAAAGAACCCTTTATCTCCGACAGTCACATCCATCTGCCGTCCCCACAGGATATTTCCATTCCTGGCAGAATCTTTAATTCGAACGGTAACCGGATAACTTCCCGCTGCCAGCGGAGTACGCGCCGTATTATTGGATATGGCCAACCCCTGATAACTTATTGCAGCCGGGATATCCTGGGAAAAAACACTCTGTACCGGAACAGACAGCGCCGTCAGCACAAAGGCCATCCACTTGCAGGACTCCATCAGCAAATCAGCGCTTTTAGAGAGGCGGCCATCATTTACGTTTTTATACTTATTGGACATCATTGACCTCCTCCCACTGGCAGAAACTTCATATGGTTTTCATAATCACTCTTATCAGACGCATTCTTAATGCTCCACGCCGCGTCCTTGCAGACAGGGATGGTGATAACAAATTGTGTATCCTTATCCATATTGCTTTTCATGTTCACATTGCGTGTGTAATTATCAACCCCTTCGCAAGCCGTATTAAAATAGATATTTACATCACAATCATTGTTTTTAGTCCTAAACTGATTAATCATAAACCCGTCACTGTCAAAAGAACCGCTGCTGGAAGAATCAGGACTGCCCGGGGTAATCTCCCGTGATGTTATGGCCGAACTGCTCATAATACGAACCGGGGCGTTAGTCAGATAAAGTTCCGCTGGCACCAGCATTCTCGAGGCTTCATACTGACCTTCAACAATCAGCGGGTCTTCGAATTTTATATCCGCTGTATCAACATCAGACCTTCCGTGGATAATGGCAAGTGTGTTTTCTCCCAACAGCCCGAACTCTGTCGTAACCCCGTCCATAACCGAGAGATAACCCTTGTCAGCCATACGTCCCGCGACATCAAGAGTTCCATCAAACGTACTGCCGCCCTCTGTGCCGGACAATCCCTGAACAAGAAGATCGGTGATCCATACAGATTCCGCCCCCCTGGAATCAATCACTGTGTGGCCGCTGACCTCAAGACTCTCCCCCACATCAAAGTCGCTATAGGCTCGGCGCACATCCCCGGCTGTAAATGCATAAGGCACACTGCGCACCACCTGCCGCGGAGACATCTCATCACACCCCTCCACGGCAAAGGTCAGATAACGTTCCGTAGAGAGCTGATCATCAATTTTGAACGCATCGGTCAGACTGCTGTATTTCGGAGCGGGCTCATCCGCATCCTTGGAACCGGACCCTTCAGAGAGAACCACATCAAAATAGCCGTTTGTGACCGCCACCTTTCGCATACTGGCCCATAACTTTGTGCCCTTGGCTGCTTGATCATAGATCCTGAAAATGATTGTCAGTTCATCATTAACACCATGCCCCTGATTATCGGTGATAAATGCCTGATAGTTGAGCAGCGGCGGAACATCCTGTTGGGCGTACAGAACCAAACCCCCGCACGTCAACCCCAGCAATATCAGTATTCGTGTATATTTGCCTATCGTTATTTTCATCAAGCGCTCCTACTTATTTACAGCTCCAACCGGTGCTATCCGTCTCAGTTCAAACCTGCCTCGCAGGGAGATCGGATTTTTTCTCAGATTCTTCAACGTCATCGTGCAACATCCCTCAAGCGTCTCACTCGGCTGCCAGAGAGATGCTCTGTGTTCAGCCATATCCAACTCCGACAAATCCCATTCCAGCTCCAGATGATGCTGAACCGCAAAGATCTCCTCCGTAAGCGAAGGACCGCTGAAATCCGCATTCAAGCCATCATGAGCGGGATGATAAGGATGCTTAAAGGGGTTGTCCACATCATCGGCACCGACCGTCCAGTCAAAGGAAACTTTTTTTAAGGGGATACTCTCAGGATCCGCACCGATTGAGTTTCTGAATCCGAAAAGTACAGAGGAAAATTTCGTTACATTAAGACCGGAGGGAAGATTCTTCTCTTTATCGTAGAGGATATAATCTACTTTTCCGGAATCATCAGCCTCACCATGCACAAGCAGCGCACGTTGCATCAGGGTTGCCTTGACATCAGCACTTTCGGAGATATGCAGGATCAATGCACCCTTCAGAGGATAGCTCACCGGAGCCAGCGCCGCCTGGTTGGTCATGGACGGAATTCTCGTACACTCCGTAAACACAACATCGCCATACCAGAGACCATCGGGCCAGAGCACTGCCGACAGATCACTGGAAAACTCCGCATGTACCCCCATATCAATCAGAGATCCATACGCTCCCCCATACTGAATAATGCCTGCCCAGCCCTCGCCCTTATCATCCGCAGCATTCATCCTGGTTCGATCAACCGCAATGCGCAGACTGTATTGCTTTCCACCTGACAGACTCAGGTTGATCCCCTCATCAGGAAAGGCATGCCATCCATAATCATCTAACGCATTCTTGAAATACATCAGGGGCACCCGGGGCGCAACCTCTCCTGTCTCAGGATGAGGATCACTCTCTCGATATCTGACGGTCACATAATTATCCGATGACCTGTGATTCTCCAGCGTCACCATACTCTCATTAAGTGAGCTCCCGAAATCAACCACCCCGAGAGCCGGCTTAACTGAAATATCCCCTGTGAAATCGCTGTGGCTCCTGGCATATACCCAGTAAGCCATCGCAGGATTAACTGCGAAACTTTTGTTGTTGACATACGGAGTTATGTCCAATTCATAAATATCTTTTGTATTCTCAGGGTCACTGGTGATCGCATAAATCACCTCGGTCTCTCTGTGAGAGCACTCGATCGCATCCTCATCAGAAAACCAATCCTCAAAAGTCAGATAAGAGCTTTCTGATGATCGTCTGTTGTCCACCGGATCAACCTGAAAACCGACCAGATTGTACGATGAGCCCAGCCAGGTATTACACGGCACACATGGATGTCCCTTCAATGAAAGATCGTATTTATCTTCACTGTAAACAAGATATGTATGGTCCCCTTCTATATTCCGCAAGGTGGTCTCAACATCATTCGTGACTAGTCCGGAATCCCAGAAATACCAATCATCCCCCACGTAGGTTTTTGACGGATTGTTGATATCAATATTTGTTATTTTGGCATTGCCGCGCCACAGACAGACCTTTTTGACAGGTGTATCTTGAAACAGCTCACGACAACTGGAGGGTGGAGCCGGATCAAGACGCACATACACAGCACTCCACCCCTTCGGAATAGAAATATCCTGCGAAACCCACTGGGCATTTGAACACAGAACCAGCTGCACGAAACAGATAAACAGAATGCTCTTCAACAATTGACAACTTTTCATGACCCTCCCGCAACTTTAAACTCACTCTCCGAGTTCCACTGTATCCAACCGAAACATCAGGTGCGCATAACCACATCTATCAACACATAATGAAACTACAACAGTCCACTTGTTGGGCATTTTATCATAATCGTAACAGAAAACCAGCAAAATTTAAAACAAACACGAGCAATTCTATGGGACAGAGAGATAATCCGCAGATTGCGCAGATGGGCGCAGATGAAAATAAGTCGAATAATAATCTGCGTAAATCAGCACGGGCGGTATTCTGCGGAGCACCCGATCAGCTGTACCAGACCTGCCAGAGGAAAAGTCCGCGTGCCCTTGCGGTAGGTACGCGTGCAGTCCGCAGCGGGTGTTGCTTGAGCAGTTTGCGCACTGCCTCAGGTTCTTCAGCCCCTTCCCCGACTCTGATCAGAAAGCCCACCATACTGCGCACCTGTTTGTACAGAAAACCCGTGCCGCGCACACGAAACATAATCTCCGAACCACGTTTGCTAACGGTGAATGAGAGTACTGTGCGTACCGGCGTTTCCAGCTCGCGTTTGGCGTTGGCCATGAAGGAGGTGAAATCATGCTCACCCACAAAATATGTGGCGGCCTGCCGCATGGCAGTAAAATTCAGCGGTTTGTAAACATGCTGCGAATAGAGCCGTTTGTCGGGCAGAGCGAAGGGTTCGGAAGAGAGAAAATAGCGGTACTCCTTCGATTTTGCTGAACGCCGCGCATGAAAATCGCAGGAAACCACCACAACCTTGAGCACACGGATATCCTCCGGCAGATGGTTGTTGAGAGCATAGAAAAGAGAACGGGGTGATAGACGGGTGGTCAGATCGAGATGCGCCACCTGGCCGCGGGCGTGTACACCGCGGTCGGTACGTCCACTGCCGTGAACCTTGACCCTATGCCCGCAGATTTTTTCGGCAGTCTGTTCGAGAACCTGCTGAATACTGGGATCACGAGGCTGAACCTGCCACCCGGAGTAAGCTGTGCCGTCATAGGCGACAACCAGTTTGAAACGGCGTTCAACCGGGGAAGCACCGATTATTTTCTTATCATTCCGCATACATTTTACAGTTTGTCTTTGTTTTCATTTTTTAGACATACTTCTCGCCGTCGGGACGGGCGGCAATGCGGCGAATCAGTTTTTTAACCTGCTCGGCCCGGTCGCGCGGGCAGATCAGCGTGGCGTTGTCCGAATGCACCACCACCAGTCCACGAACTCCGATCAGGGCGGTCAGACGCTCTTCAGAGACCACGATGTTGTTGCTGCAATCCATCTGTTCACAAGACCCGATGACCACATTACCATTCATATCGGCGGCGAAGTGTCCGGCAACCGCCGGCCAGGAACCGACATCATCCCAGCCGAATGAACCACGCGCCATGACAATGTTATCAACATGTTCCATCACAGCGTAGTCGATCGAAATGGACCGCAGTGCAGGGTAGCTCCGGTTCAGCACCTCGCTCTGCTCATCATAACCTTCACACTCGGCGATCAGATCGCACAGTTCGCAGAGATCGGGTGCGCAGCGTGCCAGGGCCGCCGACATCACCCGCGTGCTCCAGATAAACATACCCGCATTCCAGAAGTATCTTCCGCTATTCAGATATTCCAGGGCTTTATCCTCATCGGGTTTCTCAACAAAGCCCTCGGAGTGATAGAACTCGGTGACCGTGGCACCCTCCACCGGAGCGCCGGCCCGGATGTAACCGAAGCCGGTGGCCGGATAGGTCGGCTGAATTCCCATTGTCACAATCACATCGTTCCGTGCGGCTATTTCGACTGAATCTGTCAAGGTACGCTGGAAGGTCTGCATATCACTCATCAGCTGATCTGCGGTCAGAATGCAGACCACACCCTCCGGATCGCGTTTTTTAACCAGTCCGCAAGCCACGGCGATAGCAGGTGCCGTATCGCGTTTGCACGGTTCACCGATGATGTTGACGCGGGGAACGTTACGGGCGGCGGCGGCGGTATCATCCACCAGACGCTCGGCAGTGATCACATAAATTCTGTCCGCAGGAATCACTCCCTCAAGACGTTCAACCGCAAGGGTGAGCAGAGGTCTGCCGCTGAACAGCGAAATAAACTGTTTGGGTCGCGCTTTGGTACTGAGCGGCCAGAAGCGTTCACCACTGCCCCCGGCAAGAATTACGGCATAAGCATTTTTCATGTAAAGTTCCTCGTTGATATATTATTCGTATGGTTGCATAACTGCTTTGAAAGCATCGGCGGAACGTCGTATGACCTCGACCTCGACACAGAAAGAAAGTCGGAAATAACCGGAATAACCGAAACCGCTACCGGGCACAGCCAGCACATTGCGCGCAAGAAGATCTGCAACAAACTTAACATCGTCGCCACCGCCGGGAACCTCGGGAAAGAAATAAAAGGCTCCCTCAGGCATCTGGAATCTTATGCCGGCCCCTCGTAGAACATCGGCCATCGCAGCACGCCGTTCAAGATAGACATCCATGTCCACCCCCTCGTTAAGCATGGCATGGATCATGTGCTGACCGATCACCGGAGCATTCACAAAACCAAGGGTGCGGGTCGTAAGTGTAATCGCGTTAATCAATACCTGCACATCTGGCAGTTCAGGGTTTACCGCTATGTAACCGATTCGCTCGCCGGGCATGGAAAGCTTTTTGGAAAAAGAGCCGATCACCACTGCAAAACGACTCAGCGGCAATACCGGCGGAACACTAACACCGTCGTAAGCCAAAAAGCGGTAAGGCTCATCACTGACCAGATAAACCGGGCTTTCGCGCTGCGAGTTGACCGACTCGATCCACTCTCCCAACGCACGCAGTTCATCCTGATTATAAACACAGCCGGTCGGATTGTTCGGTGAATTTATCAGCACCACTCTGGTTTTTTCAGTAAGGGCGGCCTTGATCGCAGCGAAATTCAGTGCGAAGCGGGGCGGCAATGAGGCCACCGGTTTGAGGATTCCGCCGAAATGCCCGCAGTAAGCACCATATTCAACAAAGTAAGGTGCAGGGCAGATAACCTCATCACCCGGTTCGAGTACCGCCCTGAAGAAGGAGTTCAACGCTCCTGCGGCACCGCATGAAACGACCACATGTTCCTGCCGCAGCTCCACACCCTGTTCAGAACTCAGCATTTCGGCCAGAGCAGCTCTGACCGGCGGCAACCCGGCATTCGGGCAGTAACCCATACCCAACGGACGAACCAGATCGTCAGCCAAAACTCTCAACACCTCCCCGGCCTGTGCTGGCGGAGGAATATCGGGATTGCCCAGACTGAAATCAAAGACATTCTCACTTCCATACACACGCTTGAGCTCAGCACCCTTTTCAAACATCTTTCTGATCCAGGAGGAGCTTTCCATCTGCCTGGCTATCCCTGAGGAAATCATTCGCATAATCTGTTATCCCTACTGTTGTTTGAGTTTACTGCTGACAACACTGGCGTCGTCTTTCATCAAACGTGAACCGCGCGTTATCTTACACAGGCTCACACCGAGCTGTTCGGCAATCCGTCGTTGTGGCACCCCCTGACCGAGCATCTCCAGCAGATGCCAACGTAAAGCCAAATCGAGACACTCGTTTTTTGTAAGCACCTCCTCCAAAAACTTCTGAATCTCGCTTTCCGATGAGATAGATGCCAGCACACGACAGAAGCGTGCGAAGGCGGCTCTGTCGAACTTGTTCTTATTTCGCATCACTACCCTCATGAGTTCAACCTGTTTTTTATGTCAGTTGCCCGGTTAAAAAACGGACCTACGGCTGGTACCCGGTTACAAACCGGAGCAGTCAGTAGCCTGATTGCGAACCCTGTTTTTTCAATGCTTTCCTGACAGCTTCATCCTGCCTGATCTGATCACGGCGCTGCTGGATCAAAGGGAAGGTTGTTTTATTGGCGAACAGTGCCTCACAGATGCTGTAATCCAGAAAATAGACGTTGCCGTTATGAAGCCTGCGCAGCAGATCCTGCGGGTTGCGGGCATAGCGCAACGCTTCGGGCAGCACCTCAAGCAGCATTCGCGCCGAACCGTAGGTGCCGTTGATTCGATCATGCGCAGCACCGAAGAAATACATCTCACCGCGCGCCAGATGCCGCTCATAGAAGGCGCGTTTATCATTCAGACTCTCCCTTAAACGCATTTTTCGGCGTTTCAGTTCGGCATCGCTGATATTTTCGGGTGGCCGCATGACACGCCGGGCGGGTTTCGCAACGGATACCGGCGGTGCACGAACAGCCTGAGAATCTGATTGCACCAATTCTTCGTCGCTGAACAGATCATCAATACTCCTGATCTCAGCGGGAGGCTGCGTCGTTTCCATCGTGGCTTTTTCCGTCTCCGGATCACCGAAAAGCTCATCAATGCTGGTTACCTTTGCCGGCAACTGATCAGCGGGTGAATCTTTATTTTTTTCCGTTTCCGCCGCAGTTGAATCGGCGTCATTCACCGCATCCTGCAAAAGCTCCGCAGCTTCAACACCGTTCGACATTCCCCCTAGCAACTCCGGATTAAAATAGCTCCAGGGAACCGGCTGTTCAACCTGCTCCTTATTTATGAAAATAGCATTGCCCACGCGCTTCACGGTGTAGGGTGGCGGCAGATAGCGTCCGTTGATGAAAACAAATCCGTTCATCAGCGGTCTGCCCTCGGTGACGCCCATCTCATCAACCGCAGCCCGGGGAACCTCTTCAGGCACTCTGGCAATCAGTCTCCCGCAGCTGAACAGCGCGAGAGAGATAAGGAGCAGATATCTAAGAATACAACTTCGCATTACTTTAACTTTTCAAAACGATAAAAAAAACCCCGCTTTGCCGTATTGCCGACACCTCTGAAACCTCGTTCACGAGGTGGGTGCTCTAGTCGCTGTCCAGCTGGAACCCGTCAGGAACGGGCTCTCGTGGAGCAACGCATTCAAACTCCCTTAGTTTATTGAAGGTCAGAGAAAAATGCCGCTTATCCGCGAACAAAGCAGGGCCCACTTCATCTTGCCGCCGGTCAGGATCCTCCGGCTTAATGCAAATTCATTCAATCCTACGTAACGACTTTCGTCCGAAATATCAACTGTCCCGAATATCAACCTTCAACTTCTCTTTCAAAGTACGGACAATTTTAACGAACGATTCGTTCACCTCCTGATCGGTAAGCGTTCTTTTCGTCGAGCGGAAAGAGAGCGTGTAACCCAAACTGCGTCTCCCCTTACCAATCTCTTTCGACACGAATATATCAAAAAGTTCGATTTTGGTCAATTCCTCAGGCGCAGCGGCATGGATACATTCAAGCACATCATGATGAGTCACGGAGCTGTCGCTGATAAAGGCCACATCACGTTTGATGGCGGGATAGGCCGGTATCGGCTCGATAACCGCAATTTTGTCCACCCCTGACAGCAGAGGCGCCAGACGCAGCTCGGCCAGCGGCATCGGTAACGACATGCGCCAATGATGCCTTAAGGCGGCTGCCAGCAGACCGACACATCCTATACATTCGCCGTTCAGAATTATATCAGCGCACCAACCGCGTTCCATAGCAGGATGTTCACTCAGCTTGAAGGTCAGTTCACCGGCGTGCAATGCGTCAGTCAGTGCTTCAACCGCACCCTTGAGCCACAGAACAGCCTCCTCATCGGTCACCGGTCGACGTCGATCGATGGCCGCTCTGCCACGGGGGCCCATGATGCCGAGAGCCACTCGCTCATCCTCATGTATCGCTCCCTGATCGTCGCGCCGGAAAACACGTCCGATTTCAAAGAGGGCAGCGCTCTCAACCTGGCGCGACGCATTACGCCCGAGCGATGCCGCCATCTGCGGCAGCAGAGAATCACGCAGAACGCCGTAATCGGCGCTGACCGGATTGGGTATCACGGCCCGCCCGGAAACATTGCGTTTGTCAAAAGCATCAAGCTCTTTCGCTGAAAGAAAACTGTAGTGCATCGCCTCGGTAAAACCCAGTCCCAGCAGCAGCTCACGGCAGCGCCCGCGGTGATAAAAGAAGGAGTCATCCAATGTGGAAACCGCCGCTGTGCGCGGCAGGGCTGAAGGCACTTTATCCAGGCCGTAGAGTCGGGCGATCTCTTCGATCAGATCTGCTTCGAGTGTCAGATCAAGCCGCCAGGATGGCACAACGCAGAGAGCCCGTTCTGATGAACGCTCCTCAACGTAAACACTAAGCGACTCCAAAATGCGGAGCATCTCATCATCGCTCAACGCCACTCCCATAATCTGACGCACCCGCTCAAAGGAGAGCTCGATACAGGTGTTGCTGAAATTGCGGCTGTCACAATCCACCATCCCCTGAGCCACCTGCGCCCCGGCATGTTCCACCAGCAAGGCGGTCGCACGACGACTGGCGAAATCAGCCAGGTCAGGGTCTACCCCGCGTTCAAAGCGGCGGCACGACTCGGTAGCAAGTCCAAGCTTCGACGCGGTGAATTTCACAGAAGCCGCATCAAAAAGAGCACTTTCCAGCAAAACATCTTCACTGCCCTCCCGATTGATCTCACTCTCCTCTCCACCCATAACACCGGCCACCGCCACCGCCCTCTCAGCGTCCGCGATCACCAGCATTTCACTGTTCAGTTCACGCTCGATCCCATCGAGTGTTTTAATCTTCTCTCCCTCGGTAGCCCGTCGTACAAAGATACTCTGACCGGCCAGACGACTGAGATCGAAAGCATGTAGCGGCTGACCGGTCTCCAGCATCACATAGTTGGTTACATCCACCGTAAGTGAGATTGCTCTGACACCGCACATCTCAAGACGACGCCGCATCCAGAGCGGTGATACTCCGTCACGCACACCTCTCAGCACCCGTGCGGTATAACGCGGACACAGATCGGGTGCTTCCACCTTGATCCGCGCCAGAGCATCAACCGGAGCATCACTTTCAACAAAATCAACTGAAGGCAGCTTGAGCGGACGATCCAACAGTGCTGCAAACTCACGCGCTATCCCGATTATTGAGAGACAATCCGAACGGTTCCATGTGATTTCAAGGTCCAACACCGTCTCAGGCGGAGGCAGCAGTTCACGCAGCGGAGTGCCCGCACACACGCTCTCATCAAATATCATGATACCGTCACTTTCCTCAGCCAGGCACAGCTCCGCGGCTGAGCAGATCATCCCATGTGAATCGACACCTCGTAATCTGGCCCGCTTGATCTTAAAGCCCCCGCCCGGTATCACCGCCCCCACACGTGCGAAGGGCACCATAATGCCAGCACACACATTCGGGGCACCGCAGACAACCTGAAATTCAGCGGTGCCGTCACTCACGATACACACACTCAGATGATCCGAATTTTCATGCGCAACAGCTGAAACCACCCGTCCAACCACAAAATTGTCGTCCAGCCGCGCACCAACCTCGTCGATACTCTCCACCTCGACACCTGAAAAGGTCAACCTATCCGCCAGTTCTCGCACTGAGAGATCGGATATTTCAATATAGTCATTCAACCAACTGATCGGTACTTTCATAATTTCGCCTTAAATTGTTAAGCCTGTGAAAATAGTAATAACCTGCATCCGCCACCGGAGATTCTGCGTTGCGAGGCAGTTCACGCCCGGCAAGCACTGTCAGCGCATCTGAGCCAGAAATCGCACATCGTTTTCATAAAGCCACCTGATATCGGGTATGCCGTATTTGATCATGGCGATACGCTCCACTCCGAAACCGAAGGCGAAGCCGAAAACCTTTGCGGGATCGTACCCGACAAACTCATAGACGCGCGGATCGACCATACCGGCACCGGCAATCTCAATCCAGCCACTCATTTTACAGACCCGGCACCCCTGACCGCGGCAGACATGACAAGAGAAGTCGACTTCGACACTCGGTTCGGTAAAGGGGAAGAAATGCGGTCTGAAACGCACCCCCGCCTCTGAACCCATCATCTCCCTGGCGTAATAGGCGAGGGTCGCTTTCAGATCGGCCAGTGAAACCGGCTCGGTATCGACATAGAGCCCTTCGATCTGGTGAAAATTGGCACTGTGTGTGGCATCGGTAGTATCGCGACGGTAGGTACGACCCGGTGTAATAATGCGTACCGGCGGTTTGTGAGATGTCATCATTCTGATTTGCACCGGGGAGGTCTGGGTGCGCAAAAGCTGGTCGCCGCCCATCCAGAAGGTGTCGGACTCATCCATCGAGGGGTGATGCGCCGGTGTGTTCAGAGCGGTGAAGTTATTAAAGCGGTTTTCGATATCGGGACCGTCCGCCACTGAAAAACCAAGCCGTGCAAAGATGGCAGCACTCTCCTCAATCACCCGCGAAACGGGGTGTCGGGCTCCCGGTGTGTGCCAGCGCCCCGGTAGCGAGCAGTCGAAGAGCACCTTATTGGAGGGTGCTTTCGATACTTCAGTACCCTTCGCCGCTATCGCTGTCTCGATCTCTTTACGCCACTGATTGACGTTTTTTCCGAATACCGGACGATCGGCAGCGGCGACCTCTTTCATCTGCTTCATGATCGCCGGAACAACACCGTTGCGCCCCAGATAGCGGATTCTGACCTTTTCGAGCGTTTCCGCATCAGCAGCATTCGCCACCTCCATCAGCGAATCCGCCTGTAATTTATCGAGTTCTGCAAGTGTCATAAAACTTCACCTTCTCCGTTAACGTAGACGAAATCACAAAAAGACGTCCAAAAAACGGCTTTTCAGTATAGGACACAGGCGTTCTTAAATCAAATCCAAACACAGCACCATTTCAAGAGATTTGTCACGTCCTGATAAAACTTTTCACACTCAAGCTTTCCGAACCCCGGCTAGCAGTGTGATATCAGCGCATTACTGGTGTGAAATAGGCGGAGAGAATTTTTCGTAGTTTATCCGCTGTTACCGAATTTTCAGCATATATGTTTTCCTGCTCAACTTTGTCTTTCTTATAATCATAAAGCTCATACTCAACGCTTTGCTGATTGCTGTTTTTGTAGCTCTTCCATTCAACCAGGCGATAGCGTTCGGTGCGGATGGCCCGGCCCAATTTACGTGGGCGGGGATAGATGTGATAAACATGATCGCGCAGCTTGACGGTCGGATCTTTCAGTGCAGGAACCACACTTATGCCGTCGATCGGCTGCGGCACATCAGGCGACGGCAACCCGGCCAGTTCGGCCAATGTCGGATAGATATCAACGGTGCTGAACATCTGGCCGATAACACCGCCCGGCGCAGTGACGCCGGGTGCGACCAGTATAAAAGGTATCCGATTGGCCTGTTCATAGTTAGTGTGTTTGGTCCAGATGCCCAGATCTCCCAGGTGCCAGCCATGATCGCCCCATAAAATAACAATCGTATTGTCGGCAAGTCCATTTGCATCCAGAGCATCGATCACCCGTCCGATCTGCGCGTCAACGTAACTGGCCGAGGCATAGTAGCCGTGAATCAGATTGCGTTTCAGCTCATCTGTGAACTCCCCTTTTTGCGGCACCGGTTTATAGGCGACAATCTCACCGCCGCGTTTGCCTGCCACAACCGGTGCATTCAGCGGCGGTATCTCACGTTCGGGCATCGGCAATTTCTCGGGAGCGAACATATCCCAATAACGCTTTGGCGCACAGAAAGGCAGATGCGGACGCACAAAACCGGCAGCGATAAAAAACGGCGTGCCCTTTCGCTCACGTCGCAGAGCCGCCGCCTTCAGGCGGCGACAGGTTTCGGCAGCGACCCGTCCGTCGGCATAGGCGTCATCATCCACATCCGGTGCCTCCCATGCCGCACCACGCGGCAAATTTCTGATGTTATCCAGTTGCTGATTTGTAAAAAGTGCCTCCTCTCGGGTCAGCTTACCACCGTCGGTGCTGGCCGGCAAAAGGTATTCCACAACCTTATCCGCAAAATGCGGCACTTCAAAGGAGCCAGGATCACCCATATTACCGTGACCAACATGAAAAACCTTGCCCAGCGATTCGGTCCGATATCCGCCGTGTTTCTGAAAATACTGCGGCAATGTCACTGCATTCGGCCATTTTTCACGCAAATTGTTGCCCAGATCATACAATCCGCTGGATGTAGCATGTGACCCCGTCATGAAGTTGAACCGTGAAGGTCCGCAGACTGCCTGATTGCAGTAGGCGTTTTCAAAACGCATGCCGCGCGCCGCCAAACGGTCGATATTAGGTGTGCGAGCGAGTGAGTCACCGTAACATCCCAGCAACGGCTTCAAATCGTCAACCATAATCAGCAACACATTGGGAGCACTCTGACTGCCGTCGTTTCCGGCTTGAACGGCAATCGACAACATTGTTATCACTGTCACTAAAACCAAGTTTTTTTTCATAATTCAACTCATAGCGCGGCAATCTCGATGCCTTACTTTGTTCCGGATGGCAGAGACAGCGACAGACCGGCCGGCACCGGCTTGCCGAATTGCGGCAACCCATCCGCGCTCCAATGCATAGGCTGAATAAAAATCGCCCGTTTGAAATTTTCTCCCTTATCCAGTTTGGCGTGATAAATATGCCACCACTCGCTTTCATCCGGTGACAGCG
>JAGYOL010000060.1 GCA_018399555.1 Kiritimatiellia bacterium
ACGGCCGAAGCCGCGCCTGAGCCACACGTTATCCGCAGATTTCGCGGATTTCGCGGAGTGAGATGGGTGCTCTGCCGGTTTGCCACAGAGGCACAGAGAGGTTGTATGGGTGTGGGTTCAGGTAGGGCGAGGCTCCCGCCGAGGCGAAAAACCGCCAAGACCAACATGTTGCTAACGACCAACATGTTTGTTTTGCCCTTCGGTGAAGGGCTAAGCCCGATCCGGGACTGCCCCCGGACCGAAAGGCTCCGCTTCGCGGAGCAACAGACCTGCAGGTCCGGTTTGTAACCGGACTGTGCAGCTGCAAACCGGACCTACTTAAGCTTAGCGATCCCGTATGCGGGATTGCTAAGGACTTTAAAGTCCGACGGACTGCTAGAGCACCTCTTCGATTGCGGCGATCAGGTCAGCCCCCTTTTGAAGGCCGGTTAGTTGTTTGACAATCTCCCCGTTCTTGAAGATGAAGATGGCCGGAATACTTCTGACACTGTATTTAACAGCCAGATCACGGTTGTCATCAACATTCAGCTTGGCAATCACCGCCTTGCCTTCAACAGCACCGACAACCTGATTTTCAAGAATAGGCGTCTGCATCTTGCAGGGACCGCACCAGGGTGCCCAGAAATCAACCAGCACCACACCCTCGGCAATTGTTTCCTCAAAGTTGCTCATATCTAAATCGATGACTCCATTAGCCATTTTAATGTCCTTTCCATCTTTTGTGTTACGATAAAATCAACCTGTAACCGCATCTATCGACTTTAAAAATTTTATTTGGAAGCATCCTGCGCGATTTTATCCAGCTCTTCACGTTCAAACGGCATCAACTCCTGCTGACGGCTTTTGATTTTACGAATAACCTCACGTGCTATCTCGACATCACCTTTCTTGGTCAATACCCTTGCCAAGGTGATCTGAACGCGCAAATCCTCTTTGTTGAGAGCCACCGCTTTGCGTACCGCGGACTCAGCCTCTTCCAGATTTTTATCGGCGTCAACCAGAATTGAAGCCAGTGTCTCCCATCCGATATACTGATCGGGATTCATTTTTACGGCATCACGGGCAAATTTTTCAGCATCGCTCAGTTTTTTAATGCGCCTGAGAGCTTCCGCCAGGTCATTCAGCGCGGCATATATCGGTTTGGCGGCAACCGAACGGCGCAGAAAATCTTCTGCCTCGCCATAGGAACCTTCGCGCAGACGAAGTGACCCCATCACATAATTCGCCAGGGCGTGACGACGGTTTTTACGCAGTACCTGACGAGCGTGCAGCAGGGCTGATTCCTGATCATTAAGCTGTATATCCAGATCAAGAATGACATCATTAAGGTAGAGAGCCGACTGATTTAACTTGGCAGCACGTATGAATCCTTCACGGGCCACCCGCAGATAGCGTTCCGGGCGCTGATCTTTTTCGGCTTTTTTCATGTTCATCATCGCCTTGGTCAGCTGAACATAGTAGTTATCGATTGTTTCAGCCACCTTTTCCATCTTGGGAATAACGAGTGTTTCCACCTCTTCGGTTTCACCGTTCTGCAGTTGCAGGTGGGCCAGCAGAGCCCATGCATTCAGATTCTTCGGCTGCAAATCGGTCGTCTGCTGCAAAGCCAGCCGTGCCTGGGGCAGATCGTTGTTCATCAGATGCACAAAGGCCCATTCCAAACCGCTCTGGCCCTGACTATCGGCCGCCCGGGCCGCTTTTTCAAACCATTTGCCGGCCTGACTGAAGGAGCCCTCCTGTACGGCCAGTCGTCCCAGACCGATTAAAGCACTGCGATTGTCGGGATCGGAACGGATGATTTCGTTGTAGACCTCGGCCGATTCCTCGGTCTGTTCGGTCATGGCGTAGATAGCTGCGAGTGAAGAAAGATTGGCGACGCGATCGCTTTCCGGCAGCAGGTTGATTGCACGATTGACACCAGCCAATGCGGCGCGACTCTGTCCGGAAAGTGCCCATCCGTAGCCTAGACGGGCGAAGATCTGGGGCGACCTTACATAGCCGTAGTAACGTGAAAGAGACCAGAGCGGGTAGCGATGGCGCATCCCGGAAACAAACTCTTTGAGTTCCCTTTCAATGACATTGCGATAGGGATCTGCGCTCTCAACGCCGCGGCGCGCCATTTCGAAACGATTGATCATGGCGGAGACATTCTGCGGGTCAATCTCGTTGTGGATGCGGGTATAAACATCAAAAGCCTCTTCATCGCGACCCAGATCCTCAAGCATGACGCCCAGATTATTGGCCACAAACCCCATATGACGCCGGAGATTTCGCGCTATTTCGGCGGCTTTGTCGGTGCTATCCCCGCTGTTTTCGGGAAGTATTTTCAGCATTTCGTCCCAGAAGGCGTTATACTCTTGCGTAAGCGGTCTGTCTTCAAAGACTTTAATATCCCGACACCCCGCGAAGAATAGATATTCCGGCACCGGCACAAGATCAGCCGAGTACCAGAAATCCGGAACCCCGAAAACCGCCGCTTTAGCGGCAATATCATTGTCGATGGAAAACCAGTCCTGCACAAAGGGCAGAATGCCCAACCTGAGTGTGCTTTTCATGCTGATCAGTTCGGCTCCCTCGAAAAGTTTTTTCTCTTCGATAAGTCGCTCCATTGAGCGCAGATAATAAGCGTCCAGGTCTTTCTGCAGTGCGATAAGATTAAGTTCCCGTCCCTGCTCATCGGCCATAATTTTCAGATGTTCATCCAGTGTGCCATCAGTTACAAACCAGGTGCGCTCTCCCAGACGCTGCAGGATCTCCGCCGCAAAGCGGTCGGCAAAACGGCCCCTGCCGGGCTTACACTCAAAGAGATTAACAACGGTACAGAGCAATACAATCACGACAATCGGATAGGTCAGAATCATGCCGAACCAATCACCGGCGCGTTTGGTGGCGGCGCGTGTCGCCGTTTTCCGACTGTCACGTTTAACCTTCATCAGCAGATAGTAATAGGCCACCAGATAACCGGCCACCATAGCCGTCATCGCGTAAGCGAAGACGGGCAGAGCACCGGAGGAACGCAGCATCCCCCAGGGTGAAACGGGGGTATTCGTTATATTGATCACCAGAAAGACAGTTAATGTGAAATGCAACAGGTACTGACTCCAAGAACGCTCATTATTGAGTGCCCGCCCACCTGCAAAAAGAGCCGCCATCCAAGGCATGACTCCGGTCACCATCAGGATCACCCATCCGGAACGCGCCAGTGTAGTACGTAACTCACCGAGTTGAAAACGCCATACACGCACCAGTAGATCCATAAGAGAACTGTAGCCCATCAACTCTACATCGTTGTTATAGAAAAAGGAACGCGCAAAGAAGAAATAGAGTGAAAGACCAGCCAGAGCAAACAGACCCATCCAGGCCACACGAGTCAGTTTGAGTGTGCCATCCTTATAGAGAACGTAGATCAGCAGCAGCAGGAAAACAGGCAGTGCCGGGATAAAAAAGGCACTCTGTACGATTGCGGCACCGCCGAGAAAAGCAAAAAGTGCCAGCAGCCAGATCCACCGCCGCAGCGCATACTGCACCAGCAGAAAGGCCAGCAGCAAAGCCAGCATCAGGTTAAAACTTTCAACCCGCAGTTGTGTGGCCGCCTGCCAGTTCGGCACGGCGAAAATCAATGCCACGGCGGCAACCACACCGCCGTAAACAGAAACCCGACTCGCATGCTCAACCGAATACTCATCGGTAACCGTCGTGTAAATCAGAAAAGAAACTATGCGGTAAATCAGCACCACAGAGATAACGGAAAAAACAACGCTCAGCAGATTCAGTCTGACCGCCAAAGAGAAGAGCGGAATCCTGGCGGCCAAGCTGACTACTGCGCCCCACAACGGATAAACCGGCAACGTGTTGGGCTCGATCCCGCTGAACACCGCCATGTACTTTGCGGATATCCCCGGAAATACGTAATCGGCTAAAGTCAGAAGGTAAACCACCAGCGCAGTGATTCCCAGAACGGAGGATATTAACGCATCCAGGCGTTTTCTCTCCCTGTCGAAAGTTTTGAACTCACTTGATCCCATAAGTATCTGCCCCATACAAACCGTTAATGACAACTGTCAGATGTGAAAACCGTGAGAAGCAGTACCTGCACAGACAGGCGGTGACACATCTCCTCTATTCGAAACGTTAATGTATAAAAAAACAGCGCGTTTACGCAAGGTTCAAATCGCCGTAATATCACAGCGGTAATCAGACTGCACATCGGCCTCCAGTGAAGGTGCCACATCCAGCACAAACGCCGCAGGACCCTTGATCCCGCCACCGGCACCAGCCAATCCGGCTATCATTGCTGCATTGTCACCACAAAAGCGCGGATGGGCCAGCAGCAGTTCAACCCCTGCATCGGCGGCTGTCGCAGTTAATCTCTCTCGGAGTCTGCTGTTCAGCGACACCCCGCCACCCACCGCCAACACCTTATAGCAGCTGCGGCTGAGCGCGGTTTCACAGCGTTCGATCAATGCGTCAACCACCGCCTCCTGGTAGGCAGCTGCGACGTCAGCCACCGTTGCATCACTCTGCGGCGGATTATCTCTGAGATAGTGACTTAAAGAGGTTTTCAGTCCGCTGAAGCTGAAACACAGATCTGCATCCAACCCACCCAGCGCAGGGTTGCCGGCCTGCGTTCTTCCCCTCGGAAAACCGGGTGCGCAGCTGCCGGAAGCTTCTCTGGCGACAGCGTCGATCACAGGTCCTCCCGGATATCCCAGCCCAAGCAGTTTGGCAGCCTTGTCAAATGCTTCACCCGAGGCATCATCCAGTGTCTGTCCTATAATCCGATATGCCAACGGTTCATCCATCTCTATCAGAGCACTGTGACCACCTGAAACCACCAGAGCCAGCAGGGGAAAGCAATCTGTCACAGCAACCGTGCCGTTATCCAGAAATACCGACTGGATATGCGCCTGAATGTGGTTGATACCGATCAGCGGCCTGTTAATACGCCAGGCGAGCCCCTTGGCGGCAGACAACCCCACAATCAGTGAACTGGCCAGTCCCGGTCCGTAGGTGACCGCCACCGCATCCAGCTCACGCCACCAGCTTTCCCGCACCGGATCGGCTTCAGACTCCCCGAAAGCGGCGGCCATGGCGGAAGCAATCACACCGGGTAATTTTTCAAGGTGATTGCGTGAGGCGATCTCAGGCACCACACCTCCATAGGGTCGATGCAACCTGACCTGCGAATAGACAATGTTTGAGAGCACCTCTCTGCCGTCACACACCACCGCTGCCGCGGTTTCATCACAGGAGGTTTCAATGCCGAGAACAATCACCTGACTCCTCCAGCTACTCTGTTGACTGCGGACACTCCGTTCATTTCAGAGTGTCGCTCGTCACAACACTCTTTCCCGTACAGCGAATCCACAAAAACGCGATTTATTTCCAAAACTGCCACCATTTTTTCTCATCCGGGTCAACCGGCCCCTCCTCCACCATCTCACCATAAAGTGAACGTACTCTCTGCGATGCCGAAACCTCCGGGTCAAGCAGCACATTACGTTCGGCAATCTCAACACTTTCGGGCAGCGACCAGACCACGATCCGGTGGAAGGCATCCTGTGAAGTGCGGTGCACCACAGTGATCTCTCCCGCCTCGGATATATCGAGTCTCGGCTGGCTGCCCTTGAGCTGCGCACCCAGATCAATGGTGTCCCAGACGGCACCGCCCGGTTCGTCCTCGATTCTGAGAAACAGACTCTCCGATTGTGAACGGCTCCAACTGACCACTCTGAAGGTACGTTTAAGCTGCTGATTCTCCACAAACATCTGCACGCCTTCGGCGATCGGAATGCCGGGCACAACATCAAAAACTTTTCGGGTGGACTCATGCCGCACACCGTTGCACAGCAAAACCAGGTGGGCGTAATAACGCCCATCTTTCAACAGATTGAACCATTTGTCGAGTTGAATCTTGGAGATATGTTTGGTTCCCGGATTGAGACTGAAGGCTTTTGCAAAGGGCGCCTGAGTAATGGGTTTGAGCTGGTTGTAACGGTCACCATGATAAACCTCAACAAACAATCTGCTGTTTGCATCCGGCGTTCCCTCCTTGATCAAATCCCGTCCGGCATTCATCAGTTCCAGTTGCACCACAACAACTTCACCTCTGATGAATGTGGTGTAAGCCGGCAGCAGAGTCAGCTGTATATCAGCAGCACCGAAGACCCGCAGACCCGCAAAACACAAATTAAGAATCAATAATTTTTTAACCATAAGCGCGCTTCTCCCATTTCCTTGCCCGCCTATTATACACCGCTCATAAGCAAATTCGCAACCAAAGGAATTCAGGCTTTTACCGCACCTGTTAAAATTGTAACATGATTGCGGATTGTCAGAGTAAAGTGAAATCAACATAAAGCAACTGTTTTAGCACACGGCACATAGCCCGGGTGTTCAATGCGACATAGATGCAGAGGTCTTTGGCGGAGGGATGTCAGTGGAAGTTTTATTTGCCGGAACCGGAACCTCAGTCGGGATCCCCATGATCGGCTGTCGATGCAGTGTCTGCACCTCATCAGATCCGCGCAACACCCGCTGCCGCAGTAGTGTCTATCTGAGCACACCGACGACCGCGGTTATCATCGACACCCCGCCGGATTTCAGACAACAGATGCTGCGTTATAAAATCGAACGCCTGAATGCTGTTGTCTTCACCCATGCCCATGCCGATCATTTTCTCGGCTTCGACGATATACGCCGTTTCAACACCCTGATGGGCGGTGTCATACCCGCCTACGCCGACCCTGTCACAATGCTTGAAATCCGCCGGGTCTTTCATTACATCCAGGAAATTCCTGCGGAGAAGGGGTTGTATCGGCCTCTGGTTGATTTCCGGGAGATCACGGCTCCTTTCACAATCGGCGACCTTAAATTCACACCGGTCGAAGTTGAACACGGAAAACGCATGACCGGCTACCGCATAGATCATGCGGAGTGTTCGATGGGATATGTGCCGGATTGCTGCGGCATCTCACAACAGGCCATAGAATTGTTTCAGGGCATGGATTTGATGGTTCTTGACGGACTGCGCTACCGTCCGCACCCGCAGCACTTCGATATCGTCGCCAGTGTTGAAGTTTTACGTATGATCAGAGCCCGCCGTTCTCTGCTGACCCACATCTGTCACGATATCGACCACGCCACTCTGGCCGGAGAACTGCCTGCCGACATTCAGCCCGCCTATGACGGATTGCGCCTGCAGCTGCCGGATGATTCTGCAGAACCGTCACCTTAAACCGCGGCTCATCTGCTGCCTGGCATAAATGGTTTATTTATTGGAACCAGTTGCAACAAATCTTTCAAGGTCGCGGATTCCGGCTGCAGTTTTGATGCGCCTTCCGGATTTCGGCCTTCAGCGTGCCCCAAACGGGCGATGCGCTTAAACTTCGCAGGCTAACTTCATACTTTATCACCATTGCCCGATTCTGCTATGATGAGAGGATGAAGAAGTGGACTACAGCTAAAATCAGAGCGGCCAAGGGAAATCAGAAGCTGGCCTGTCTGACGGCGTATGATTTCACCCTGGCCGGCATAGCCGACGCCGCCGGCGCCCCCCTGATCCTGGTGGGAGACTCTCTCGGCATGACGACCCTCGGCTATTCAACAACTCTGCCGGTGACTATGGAGGACATGCTGCATCACACTGCCGCAGTTGCCAGAGGAGCCGTTGACGCACTGGTAGTGGCGGATATGCCTTTTCTATCGTACCAGATTTCGACCGGAGAGGCTATCCGCAACGCGGGACGCTTTCTGCAGGAGGCCGGAGCAGACGCTGTGAAGATCGAGGGCGGCGTTATTCGGCGAGCCTGTGTCAAAGCCCTGACCAACAACGGCATTCCGGTACTCGGTCATATCGGACTGCTGCCGCAGTCTGTCAACCAGCTGGGTGGATTCAAGGTGCAGGGCCGAAGCAGGGAGGCAGTTGATCGGCTGTTGGAAGACACCGCCGCACTCACTGAAGCCGGAGTCTTCGCAATCGTTCTCGAATGCGTACCTCCGGACATTGCCGGGCTCATCACTGCGGCAACCGAAGTGCCGGTTATCGGGATCGGGTCGGGTGCGGCCTGCGACGGCCAAATTCTGGTTATGAACGATATTCTTGGTCTGGGCGATAAGCCGCCAGCCAGGTTTGTCCGGCAGTACCTGAACCTGCACTCTCTGATCAGGGAAGCCTTTGGTAAATATATCGACGAGGTCAAATCCGGCTCATATCCCACTGCTGATCACAGCTATGCCGCCACTGCAAAAATGCCGCCGGAGTGAGAGGTGCCTGTTTATGCCGCTGACCAAACCACCACAAGATGACATCGTTATCACCGGTATTTCCTGCCGTTTCGCAGAGAGCCAGAATCCGACGGCTCTGTGGCGCAACGTCCTCGAACGCAACACCCTTTTTTCCGAACTCGACCCGGAGGAAAACCTGCGAAGCTCCCGGAAAACGAACCTCTTCGACCGCCCGTATCCAACACATTGCGCCCAGCTCAAAGAGCTGTACGCCTGCAACCCCTCCGACCAGTACTTCCCCCGGAAAATCAGTCCCGGTGAGAATCAGGATGTGTTCTTCGCGGTTCAGCTTGCAATCGACGCCCTGCGTGACAGCAACACGTCGATCAGCAGTCTACCCACGGATCGCGTCTCTCTGCGGCTGGGTTACGCACCACCCTTCAACACCGCATCCGTCACATGGTTGCAACATACACTTTTTCTGGATCAGACCCTTAATTTAATCCGCAATTTCTTTCCTGCAACTGACAATGTTCAGATCGAAGATATCCGGCGTCAACTGGCGGCATCACTGCCCGAGGCATCGCCCTACTCTTTCGTTTCGGCCCTCGGCTGCGCACTGACCGCATGGACCGCCCATCTGCTCGGTTTCGCCGGGCCCGCATTCGTTATTGACGCCGGGACTGTCTCGGGGTTACAGACAATTCAGGGAGCGATCGACGATCTGCTGCTGCACCGTTCGGATATTGCCCTGGCGGGTGCATTGCAGCCGCCGCTCAACAAATCCATTCTGCAGGGCATCGCCGGCGCAATCACCTTCTCAAGAAACTCCACTCTGCGCTCTTTCAGCCGCGAATCCGACGGAACGCTTCCCGGTGAGGGCGGCGCGATTCTGGTGCTCAAGCGACGTAAAGACGCCATTCGCCAGAACGATCGTATCTACGCTGTAATCCGCAGTACCGGAATAGCCGCCGCCTCAATTGATCAGCATCAGCGCGTTCCGACCCCGGAGCGACTGACCCGCGCCGTCACACGTGCACTGCACACCGGTGAGCTCACACCGGACACAATACAACTCATCGAAGCTCACGGTTCAGGTATACCGCACTCCGACCAGACCGAACTGAATGTTCTGCAGGATATTTTCAGCGAGCGTTCAAGTGCGCGACAACGGGTGGGCATCGGATCGGTGAAAGGCAATATCGGTCATACTCTCTGGGCCTCCAATTCCGCAAGTATCGTCAAAGCAGCACTGGCCATCTATCACAAAGTCCTGCCCCCTAACGTGCGGATTGACAAACCCTACCTCGCGTTCAACTCCACTCACTCATCAATCTACCTGCTCAAAGAGGCACGCCCCTGGATCCGGGAATCCTACCGTTTTCCACGCCGCGCCTGCATTACTGCAATCGATTTCACAGGCACATGCGCCGCAGCCGTTCTGGAGGAGTATGAGGAGTAACAAACATCTTTATGACGCGTTTGACAGTGAACTCTGCCTCATCGGTGCCGGCAACACCCAGGAGCTGGCCGAGCAGATGCAGATGCTGGTTAATTTCATTGATCAGGCGCCGGGAGTTCTGCTGGAAGACATCGCCTACACCTGTGCCTGCTCCGCCCGCGGCAAGCCGGCGATTCTTGCCGTAGTTGCCGCTACCCCTGCAGAGCTGCGTGACCGCCTGGTTTTAGCGCTCGACAAGATTAAAAACAACGCCCGGAAAATCCGTGACCGCTCCGGCACATATTATTTCAAGGAACAACTTTATCCACGGGGACGTACCGCATTTCTCTTTCCCGGCGCACTCTCTTTCTATCCCGACATGCTTAAAGATCTCAGCATGGTCTTTGATTTTGTCCGGGAAAGCTTCGATGAGCTGGAGGAAGCTCTGTTTTTACAGGGTTCAATAAAACTTTCCATGACCGACTTTATTTTTCCGACTTCCGCCGGCACCCGCCGTAGCTGCAGAAGTGAAAACACACCCGGTTTCGCTGAAGAGTTGATTTCAGTGCATGCCGCCAACACCGCCCTGCTCAGAATATTCAGTGCCGCCGGTATCACCCCGGATGGGGTACTCGGCTACAGCGGCGGTGATTTCTCCGCTTTAGGTGTTGCGAAAGTTTACGGTGAACTGAATCAACTGAAACGCATCCGTTTCCTCAGAGAGTGCCACAAGATGCTTTCCCGGCTCTGTCTGCGGGAGGACCTGCCCGATTGCAGCATTTACTCAACCACCGAAATGTCTCCCGAACTGATCCGCCAGCTTGAAGAGATGTTTCCGGGACGGTTCGCCATCTCGTTTTATCACAGCGAACGGCACCACACCTTCACAACCACAGATGAATCCGAAAAAGAGATTCTCAACCTGCTGAAAAATGCATCTGTTAAAAGTATGGCTGTGCCGCTGAACAAACCTTTTAACACACCCTGGTGCTCCAAGGCTCTGCCGCCAATCCGTCAGTTCCTCTCCAACTGGGTCAAACAGAAACCCGCTATTCCGGTCTACTCCTGCGCCGACGCCCGGCAACTGCCTGACAACAACAAGGAGGCAATTGATCTGATAACCGACCAATGGACGAAACCGATCCACTTTGACAGCACTATCCGACAGATGTACTCTGACGGCTTCAACGTGTTCGTTGAGCTGGGAGCGCGCGGCAATATGACCAACGCCATCAATGAGATTCTGAAAGGTAAGCCGCATATCGCGGTGCCGGCCAACCGTATTCATCGCTCCGGCCTGTTGCAAATTCACCACGCCCTTGGAATTCTGGCCGCTCACGGTGCGCCGGTCGACCTTACCATGCTGCACACCAATCGACGCTGCAACACCGTAAATTTCCGCAGGCCGCACTCTGTAATCCTCGCTTGTCCCAACTCTCTGCGCCTCAGCTCTGAATTGCCGGGCATGGACGCCTTCTCTGTCGCTGAATCTTTCCACCCTCTCCAGGAAAAGCGCTTGAACGAACAGCTCAAACGCACCCTGCCGCGTCTCAACAGTCGCCACCGCCTTGATTTCGGAGCTGATTTCCCCATGCTTGCCAATGCCGACATAAAATCGGAGACCCCCGGCGAGTCAGTTGATATTAGCAAGGTAGTCACCGTTCGCGACTACCCCTTCCTGCTGGATTACTCACTGGGCACAACTCACATCTCATTTGCCAAACCTCACCTTAAAGGGCTTACAATTCTTTCGCTTTCGTCCGGTCTGGAGATGATGGCTGAGGCCGCACGGAAACTCATACCGCGCCGACGGGTGGAAGAAATTGTAGATATCCGCTCTCAACGCTGGCTTGGCTTTGAACACGGTGCCATCAGCATCAGTATCCACGCGGAACACATCAATTGGCGTGACCCTGCGCTTGCAGCAGTCAAAGTCGAATTGCGGGACAACGCCACCTGCAGCGAATTCACTTCGCCGATCATCGAGGCCGTCTTCCTGTTGAGTACCTCCGGCAATATTTCAAAGAGTGCTCAGGCTGATCCGCTTAAAAACCCGCACTCTGTCAACTGGTTCGGGCACGAGATATATCCGCACCGTCTCTTTCATGGTTCGGGTCTGCGTGTCATACGACACGTTGATTTATGGAGTGAAAACGGCATAAACTTTGAGATCCAGGTGCCCAGCCGGTCAAACTCCGTCAGCCACACACGTATGCCGCTGTTCTCCATCTGGCCAATGCTGATGGACGGCATAATTTCAAGCATTCCGCTCTGGCGTTCACACGAATCTTTTGCAAACTCGATATCAATACCGTTCCGGTGCCGCAGCATACACCTCTATACCGCCACCTTCAGCGAAAGCAGCCGGCTGAACGGTTATCTTAGGATATCATCCACCACCCCCCGCTCTCAGGTCGCCGACATAAAGATATCCGACGGCAACGGCAATCTGATGATCCATATCAAAGGGTGGGAGGAGCTGAATGAGACAGTGCCTCAGCATTATCACCAGTTCATCCTCAATCCCTCAGAAAAATTTATTACCGAAACCCTGCCGCTGGAACTGCTGGGCAGCCCCACTACACCAGTCACCACCGCCGTCTCCCGGAATATCCCCTTCAAAGTGTTTGAACTGAACCAGGAACTCTGGTTGAAAACACTGGCCTTTGCGACACTCTCACAGAAAGAAAGGGAGGAGTGGCTGGAAATGTCGGGCACAACAAACCGTAAAGTTGAATGGCTCTTCGGACGTATAGCAGCCAAAGAATCACTCCGACGCTATCTCTCCAACTTCCAGCAGGCGCGCTGGACTGCCGCTGATATCGAGATCTGGCCGGATGATTCGGGCAAACCGCATCCACTCGGCACCTGGCGGCAATACACCGCAACCCATCTTGACCTCACAATCGCCCACACATCAAAACTCATCGTTGCGGCTGTGGCTGCCAACGCCCGCATCGGAATAGACATCGAAATGACCAACCGATCTTTAAGTGACGAGTTCACCAAAGGTGTGTTCAACGACTCCGAGCTGGAACTGGCCGCACTTACCGGTGAGGGCCCCGTCGCAATTCTGAAACTCTGGTGCGCCAAAGAGTCGATCTCCAAAGCACTGGGAGTGGGCATCCGCTACTCACCGAAAGATCTGCAGATTATCAGCATCGATCAGATCAGCGGGACGGTTCAACTCGAAGCAACAGGACAGTGGATCGATGAGTTCAAATTCATGAAAGGGCGCAAAACAACCATTCACACAGCAATCTTTTCAGAACATGTCTTTGCCGCCTGTATGCTGCCCAATGCCATTTTTCAAAATGATTGATCAGCTAGATCGGAACGGACAAATGAGAGAAATTCCGGCACCGGAATAAGCAGTGTAGGCACATAGCTTTGCCTCTCAAGACGCGCTCCCTGGTCAATCGGACAACCTCGGCATCCTCCATGCTCTCCATCGCCTGCACCGTACTCAGGGCTTCTTCAACAATCTGCTGCAAATGAGTTAGAAATTCTGCAACCAGCTTCTCACTCCCTGCATGATCATCTCAATCGAAAACGTGCCGACAAACAAAGCGGTTATGCGTCCGGCAATCTCTATGTAGCGTTGAATCAGAGGTTCACTTTTGGGGCGGACATAGTCGTGAAAGGCCTTCAATCCTATCATTATCAGCACCGACGCCAGAACCGCCAGCAGTACAGCCGCGCAGGCTGTCAGAGCATCATGACGCTTGCCGATGATGACACTTGCGCTGATGGTTCCGGGCCCTATTAAGATCGGCATGGCGATGGCACCGGCCAGATTCTGTGATTCCCCGCGCAGCATCTCTATCGCCAGGGGCCCTTTGAAAACGAACTGCACCCCGATCAACAGAAAAACAACACCTCCAAAGATTTGAAATGAGGCAAACTGAGCCTGCAGAAAAGAGGCGAATACAGCATCCCCCAGAATAGCGAAAACACAGAATACCGCCGAAGCGATCAAGCCTGCCCTTACCAGGACCCGGGCAAACTGGAGCCGCTCCAGCTTTTCGACTACATCAATCAGATAGATTATCAGCAAAAAAGGATTCAACAGCAACAGCAAAAGTGTCAGCGAACGTAGAAAACTAGTCATCTGTCAAATCCTCAATAGCCTCCGCCAGCTACACACGTTGTTCTTCTATGGCTTTCGAATATTTGCATGGTAATTTTTTTCATCGCATTTTCATGATCCGGTTTTCATCAGCTCAATCTCCTCATGCACATTGTGTGTCAGAGGCTTCTCACAATAGGCCCTTCACCGAAGGGCAAAACAAACATGTTGGTCGTTAGCAACTTTTGTAAGTTGTTGACTAAACCAGACAGGCGGCTCGTCTGGTTTAGACATCTTTGCCGTGCTTTAC
>JAGYOL010000061.1 GCA_018399555.1 Kiritimatiellia bacterium
TGGCAGATGATCAAACGTCACGGGATCAATTTTCGATTCCGCCGCATAGAAGGGTATGATGACATTGGTGATGAGTGCCGAGATGCGCTGTCTGCCGAGCAGTGCGTATTTTTTTCCTGTTGCTGAGGATGAGCTGAAGAGAAGTCGACTGTTCCAGAACGGCCATTCGCAGGCTTCACTGATCTGCCGTGTGCTCCGCTTCAGCCAGGCTTTGCCTTGGCAATTCGCACATAGATCGTCCAGCCGCCGTAAAAGTGGCGGTTGCAGCGCGAAAAGTGCCGACGCTGCGGCCAGACGCCTGGCCGGATGGTTGTTGGGGCGCAAACCGTGCAGCACCCAGCGAATTTCCGCTGCGGAACTGCCTCCGCTTTTCCACCAGATGTCCCACAGTGAACGGAGATAGGCTGCGGAGTTCGATTCTGTGATGGATTCAGGCTGCGGTAGCAGCCCTGCAGTACCCAGCAGCAGAGCCAGGTTGTGATCACGTGATTCCGAAAGCTGTTCAAATGTAATTCTGCCAGCCAGTTCGCGGAAGGCGGTTTTATTCTGTTTGTAGCCCAGGGCACTCATGCACTCTGCGTAAAAAATCTGGGCGCGGTCGCCGGTGTCCTCGAGTCTGCGGCTGATCGCCAGCGTTTTATTCTGCATGCGGTGATAACCTGCGCTGAGCAGCAGCTTCTGTGCGTACTGCGGACTGGATGTCAGAAGTGGCTGGCAGGGACGCGGTGTAGTCGGCAATATGTTATGGGGATAGGCGCCGATATCGAGATCGTCAAGTGATATCCAGGGACGCATCCGCATCGGCTGTGCCAGCGGAAGAGTGAGCACTGATCTGTCAATTGTACGGGCGGGGGGCGTACTGAACCAGGTGACATGCAGTGCCACATTGTCATAATCCGGATTTTCCGCGTGATGGTGGCTGTCCCAATCCGCTGGATAGATGTGCACCTCGACATCACCGCGTACAATTCTGCCGGAGGGGTGCACAATCAGTTCGGCATCCAGAAAATCAGGCCCCGCTTCGAGATTCCATCGCCCCGGATCGACAACCGTCAGAATCTCACCGGAGCTTAGTTCCAGTCGTTCCGGACGTATCTTCTGATCGAACCAGACACACTGCAGATGACGTTCACTCCAGCGGAACCGACGTGTGTAGCTCGGTGCTTTTTCGTGGACATTCATGAGCTGCTCAAGTTTCAGGGTGTTATAGCTCTCGGCCTGAGCGAAATAATCCGTGCTGTTCATTGTCAACCTCCCGTTATGCGTTCTATCAATCCGGGTAGATCGGTGGCGGTTACCTCCCGCGGGTTTGCCCGGGTTGAGCCGGAAGCGAGCACCTCCCGGATGAACGCCTCGCGGTCATCGATTCTGCCACCGAGGAAAGGGTTGTCGATCCGCATGACGCGCATCCATTCGCCGATCAGTTGTTCGACATCCACGCTGAGGTTTTCATGCAGCCGCCGCAGATGCGGAGCGATCTGCGTGCGGTTGAATTCAAACACTGCGGGCAGTGTGCAGGCGCAGGCGACACCGTGCGCGGCTTGGAAGCGCACTCCCAGGGGGTGTGCCAAACCATGCACCAGACCGAGTCGCGAGTGAGAAAAGGCCAGTCCCGCGATGTAACTGGCTTCAAGCATGTTTGCGGCGGCTCGGATGTCGGAGGGATCCTTGAAAAAGGGTAGCAGGTTGGTTGCGATCTTTTCGATTGCGCACTCCGCCAGAGCAGAGGTGAAAGGCACCGCATAGCGGCTGGTATAGGACTCGAAAGCCTGAATAAACGCGTCCATCCCGGAGGCGGCGATGGTGGCGGAAGCGCAGCTTGCGAGTAACGCGGGATCGAGAATTACGGCTGCCGGCATGTGACTGGCCTCTCTGATCGATTGTTTGATACGCCTTTCCGGATTGGTCAATACTGAAACGACCGTGGCTTCCGAACCGGTGCCGGCGGTCGTCGGTGCTGCAATCAGCGGGATGGATGAACATCTGATATTCTTGGGGTTCATCTGATAGAATGCGGTTTCGTGAGGGTGACCGGCCAGACCGGCTGCGGCCTTTGCCAGATCGATCACACTTCCACCGCCGATCGCGGCGACCCATTCGGCTTTGAACTCTGATATTGTGGTGCGCAGAGCATCTACTGCCTGCACGGTCGGTTCGCCGCCGAGGTGACGATAGCGCTTCATTGCGAGTTCTGCCGGTAGTGCCGCCGTAATTTCAGCGAGGGTGCCCGAACGCTCGAGAGAGCCGCCGTGAACCAGCAGACCGCGTGAGCCGAAGGTGTCGGCCAGCGCGGCCAGTTTTTTAATTGAGCCGGCACCGGTGACGGTTCGGCGGGGCAGCAGAAGATTTTGCGGAAGAATTGTCATGGGGCACCCCCTGTAAAAACGTTTGCCTGCCTGTGCAAGGTCACGCGGACTGGCGTTTGATGAACGGCATCAGGGATGCCGGCAGATGACCGCCGCTATGATCAGAGGCTGTGTTCCGTTGTTACGCACGCCGTGAGAACCGTTGTGGCCGGTCAGAATAGCGTCGCCGGCGGTGATAGATACCCATTCGCCCTGTTCCTCGATCAGCCCCTCGCCGGAGAGCACAAGGTATATTTCATCCTCATGTTCGTGAGTGTGGGTGCCGATCCCGGCACCCGGCGGAATGATCATGCGGGCGCAGAGACGCACTCCAGCACCGAAATCATCGGGTTTAAACCAGTGCTCGATGGTGACGCTACCTTCGCCGCCACGCATTTTTTCGCGTACCTCGCGTTTTATCTCATTGTTTTTTGTAATCATTGATGAAACTCCTTGTGTGCCGGAATTTTATAAAAAAGCTTCGGTTTTTTCCAGCACCTTTATCCGGAGAGGATTTTACTCCTAAAAAGCTGGCGGAATCGCTGGCCAATCAATCGATTATATCGAGAGCTGGCATCGTCACTGCGGTTCTGCCGGATTGCGGATGATCAGTCGAGTGCTTGTGTGAGCTGCTCCTTGTGTTTTGCGGCGCGATTTGAGAGAATCAGCACCCAGCACAATGAGATGGGAAGACATAGACAGGGTAATCGACAGTTCAGGATCGGGCAGAACCGATCTGATTGCTGTTCTGCAGAAGATTCAGGATGAGTATAACTATATTCCTGTTGAAGCTGTTCCGATTGTCGCGAAGCGGATTGGTGTGAGCGAGGTTGAGGTCAGCGGAGTCGTCACCTTTTACGGTCAGTTCCGGTTGCGTCCGGCCGGCACGCACATCATCAAGGTCTGCATCGGGACGGCCTGTCATGTCAAAGGTGCCGAAGTTACCTATGAGGCATTCAAACGAGAGCTCGGGATCGCCGAGGATCAGGACACCGATGCACAGGGAATGTTCACTGTTGAGAAGGTGGCGTGTCTGGGGTGCTGCATGCTGGCGGTCGCGGTGCAGGTTGACGAGAGCATCTACGCGCACGTCACGCCTTCGAATGTACGGGTGGTGATTGACGATGTGCTGGCTGGTGATGAACACAAGCGCGGGGTGTTGACGGGAGTTGCGGGGCAGGGTGCTGTTGTTCGGCTATGCACCTGTTCCAGTTGTGCTGCGGCGGGTGCGGATGAGGTCTTGAGTTCTCTGCGGCAGGCGGTCAGCACACGCTCTCTGCCGGTTATTGTGCGTGAAGTCGGCTGCACTGGCGGTGCATATCACGCTCCGCTGATGGAGATTGTGGCTGAGGATGGTCATTGTTTCCGTTATGGACGGGTTAAAGCACGCGATGTCGAGTCGATTCTGCTGCAGCATGTCAAGCCGGCCAGAACGCTGGTACGGCTGGGTGTGCGTCTGCGTGCGGCGGCGGAGTATCTTTTTGTCGGAGAGAACAACGAACCGCCGTTGCGCTTTCCGCTCAGTGTGATCGATCAGCCGGATGCCTGTTACTGGCTGAATCAGAGGAGGGTTGCCACCGAGGGTGCGGGAGAGCTGCCGCCGCTGGAGCTTGATCACTACCGTGCACATGGTGGTTTCATGGCATACAGCCGGGCTTTTGAGATGCGTTCCAATGAGATTATCGGCATCATCGATGCTGCCGGACTGCGGGGGCGGGGTGGAGGAGGTTTTCCGACGGGGCGTAAATGGCGGGCCGTTGCCGGGTTTGTCGCTGAATGCGGAGAGAACGCTTTTGTTGTCTGCAACGGTGATGAAGGCGACCCTGGGGCGTTCATGGACAGGATGCTGCTTGAATCATATCCCTTCCGGGTGATTGAGGGTATGATGATCGCGGCTCTGGCGGTGGGCGCATCGGAGGGATACTTCTATATCCGGCATGAATATCCGCTGGCGGTGCGACGGGTGCGCCAGGCCATTGAAATTCTGAAAAACGCGGGATTGCTGGCGAACATCTCCGGGGGTGGTTTTTCCGTGCGCGTAATTGAGGGTGCCGGTGCCTTTGTCTGCGGTGAGGAGACAGCTCTGCTGGCCAGCATCGAGGGGCGGCGCGGCGTGCCGCGGATACGTCCGCCCTATCCCGCTCAGGAGGGGCTGTTCGGCCGGCCGACTCTGGTCAACAATGTCGAAACGCTGGCCTCTGTGCCCTGGATAGTGCGTGAGGGGGCGGCGGCGTTTCGGAAATCGGGCAGTGAGCGTAGTCCCGGCACCAAGGCCTTTGCGCTGGCTGGCAAGGTGTTGCGCAGCGGACTGATCGAGGTTCCGATGGGGATGCCGCTGCGGCAGGTTGTGGATGAGATCGGCGGCGGGGTTCCGGAGGGCGGAACGCTCAAGGCGATTCAGGTGGGCGGCCCCTCGGGTGGCTGTGTGCCGGCGGCGCTTTGTGACATACCGGTTGATTATGAGGAGCTGAGCCGGGTTGGCAGCATGATGGGTTCCGGCGGAATGGTGGTGCTGGATCAGAGCGACTGCATGGTTGATATCGCGCGTTATTTTCTTTCGTTTACACAGCTGGAAAGCTGTGGCAATTGCACCGGCTGTCGGATTGGTACCCGCAGGATGCTGGATATTCTGGAACGGTTATGCAATGGCGGGGGGCGTGCGGGTGATATTGAAAAGCTGGAGGAACTGGCGTATAATGTGAGCAACGGGAGTATCTGCGGACTGGGCAGAACAGCACCCAATCCGGTGCTTTCCACGATCAAGTACTTCAGAGACGAGTACCAGGCGCATATCGAGGGACGTTGTCCGGCGCATAAGTGCCGGGCTCTGATCAGATATTTTGCCGATGAGAGTTGCATTGGCTGTACGCTTTGCGCTCAGGGCTGTCCGGTTGAAGCGATTGATTTCACACCCCTGGAACGTGCGGTTATCGATATTGAGAAGTGTACAGAGTGTGATATCTGCCGACAGGTCTGCCCGTGCGGTGCGATCAGGATTGTGGATCGTGATGCTGAGACTGACAGCTGAGATAGCTTCGATTCGTCAGAGTGGCGGAGTGTTCGGTGCGCATTCATTTGAGGAAACAATATGTCGGAAAAAATAAGAGCTCTGACGGGGCTGACGCAACTGGGTAGCGGCGGAAATGTTGTGCCGTCATGTTATGATCCGGGGGTGCTGGAGTGGTTTGAGAATCAGCATCCGGAAAATGACTATTGGGTTACCTTTAACTGTCCGGAGTTCACCTCGCTTTGTCCTAAAACCGGCCAGCCGGATTTCGCCTCCCTCACGATTCAGTATGTGCCGGCGGCCAGGATGGTTGAAAGCAAATCGCTGAAGCTCTATCTTTTCAGTTTCCGTAATCACGGCGATTTTCATGAAGATTGTATCAACACTATCATGAAAGATCTGATAGCACTGCTTGCCCCGCGATATATCGAGGTTTACGGGCGTTTTCTGCCCCGCGGCGGTATTTCAATCGATCCCTGGTGCAACTATGGTGCGGCTGGAAGCCGTTTTGAACAGCTGGCCGATGAACGTTTCAGGCTGCACAATCTTAATCCTGCAAGAGTTGACAACCGATGAATGACCGAGACAGGGCGCTGGTGATTTTTTCAGGCGGACAGGACAGCACAACCTGCCTGTTTAAAGCTGTAGCCGATTACGGGCTTGAGAATGTGAGCTGTATCACCTTTTATTATGGACAGAAGCACAGTGCGGAGGTGCAGATAGCCTGCGAGATAGCCGCTGAGCTTGGGGTGGGGCGGCACAAGCTGATCAACCTTGATTGGTATAATCAGATCACCACAAACGCTTTGCTGGACAGTACGATTCCGATTGAGAAGTCACCGGACTCAGCCTGTCCCAACACGGTGGTGGACGGGCGCAACATGATGTTTCTGCTGATAGCGGCGGTTTATGCCAAAAGTCAGGAAATTCATAATCTGATTATGGGGGTATGTGAAACCGATTTCAGCGGTTATCCAGACTGTCGAGATGTCTTTGTGCAGTCCTGCAATGTGACCCTTAATTTAGCCATGGACTGGCAGTTCCGCGTGATTACGCCGCTGATGTATCTGACCAAAGCGCAGACCTGGCAGATGGCTGACAGGCTGGGGCGGCTGGATTACATCTACAACAGAACGTTGACCTGTTACAACAATGTACCGGGCACCGGTTGCGGCACATGTCCGAGCTGCACATTGCGGCGACGCGGATATGATGAGTATATGAGGCATCGGGAGGGTGAAGAGTCGGGCTCGGATGGTAGCGGATGCTGGTAAAGCCGCAGAAAGACAACACTATGCTGACAGTAAGTAAAGAGTGCGTTTTTGACGCGGCTCATGTTCTGACCAATCATAGCGGGCAGTGTAAAAATCTGCATGGTCACACCTATCGGCTGATTGTCGAAGTGGAACAGATTGATGAGCGGAACGACATGATTATTGATTTCAAGGATCTGAAATCGGTGATATACGCGGTTATAGTTGATCGTTTTGATCATGCTTTCATCTATAACGAGCAAAGCGTCAGCGAGAGTGACATCGCGGCAGTGATTGCCAGACACAACATGAAGAGTGTCGGTCTGCCCTTCAGGTCGACAGCAGAGAATCTGGCGTATTATTTTTTTGAGCAGTTGCGGGAGCATGTCAATGTGCGCAGTGTGCGGCTTTATGAGACACCGGCGTCGTATGCAACCTACAGCAGAGAGCGGGAAGTTGGTGGCGATGAATGAAAATATTTCATATCCCGTGGTTGAAATCTTCAGGTCTTTGCAGGGAGAGGGATTCAACACCGGCAGAGAGATGGTTTTTCTGCGGCTGGGCGGCTGCAATCTGGATTGTCCCTGGTGCGACACCGACTTCACTCGTTTTGAGATGATTCCCGCTGCTGAGATTATGCGGCGGATTGATTCATATGGAGTCAAGGCATTGCTGGTCACCGGAGGAGAACCGCTGATTGTCAAGGGGTTGCATGCATTGCTCGAGAAGTTTCGAAGCAGTGGCTACTGGGTGGCAGTTGAAACCAATGGTCTGGCTGTGGCTGAGCGGGATGTATTGAAGCTTTTTGATTACATTACAGTTTCTCCTAAAGCCTGTTATGCCAGGCTCTATTACGAAGCGACCGCCGTCACCCGGGCGCATGAGGTGCGGGTGGTCGCCGAAAGCAATGCTCTTGAGTTCTGCCGGTTTGTAGGGGAGCGGATCAAAGCCGAGCGTTACTACATCTCCCCGTGTGAGCGCGAGGGTGTAATCGACATTGAGACCGGAGTGCGGCTACTGGGAGTGCTCAATCAGGGCGATGTTCGACCTCCCTGGCTGCTTTCGCTGCAGACCCACAAATTGTGCGGTCTGCGATAACCGCTCCTGATAGCACATATTGTGTTGCGGACAGCCCACTCATAGGGTAAAATCACGGCCAGTTTAAGTTTGATTTTTTTATGGCTAAGCAAAAGAAAGATTATCTGGAAAAACAGTGGTTTCTGCGAACCGGCTCCGAAGCGGTTTTCGGTCCGGTGGACGGGCGCGGTCTGCTGTTATGGGCTGAACAGGCGCGTGTTCTGCCGGGGCATGAGGTGTCGACCGACCGAAACAGATGGTTCTCAGCGGTTACGGTTGAATTTCTGAATATGCGCTGGTTTATTGATGACGGTGATGGTGAATTAAAAGGACCGTTGAACCGTAAAGCCGCTGAAATGCTGATCAAGGGCGGAAAATTTACCGATCGTGCCCGTATTATATCGGCTGCCGAGGCGGAAGAGGTCGGCGATTACGATGCCAAGAATAGTGATGCGCCGCGGATCGAAGATCATAAGGAAGAGCCGCCGCCGGTCATAAAAAAGGTTGTCGTCGAATCATCCGAGGAGACTGCGGGTACGTCGAAATCTGTTCCGGCGGCACCAGAGGGTGAGTCACGTCGTGTTGAAGGGGATAAGCAGCTTCAAGGAGAGAAAGAAGAAAAGTTTTGCGGGCGGGATGCTGCGGTAATTGATGAGCTTAAGCGCGAAAATGAGAATTTACGTCATAGTCATGCACTGGCTGAGAAGAAGGTTATGGAGCTCAATGAGAAACTGCGCAATCTCAACAACCGGATCACTCAGACGGAAAGTGAACTGAATGATAAGAACCGGACTTTGGCTGAAAGCGATAAAAAGCTGAAGGAGGCGGTGCAGCTCCGGGAGAGTGCGTTGCAGCGGGCCCGCGAAAGCGAGCGGTCATTCGCCCGGCTGCTCTCTGATGCCAACAAACGTGATATCGAGTATAGGGAGAAGATAGAGGCACTAAAAAAGAATATAGCGATAACGCCGGATCAGACCGACCGCTTCTATCGCGACCGCAGTGCAGTCTATCAGATTCTGAAGCGTGAACTTGATTCGGTTTATAAAACGATGGAGAGTGAACGTCAATATCTGGAATCACTGAAGAAACTCGAAACAGAACGGATCAGCGTGTTGGAGAAACACCGGCAGCAGCTTCAGAATCATCTGGGCGGAAGTCCGGCGGAGATGACCAGCCGCGTTTCCCGGGAGCAGACCTCTGATCCTAATTCGGTCAGGTTGCGTTCGGAACTGGATAATCTGCGACTGGCACATCAACGTGCGACTCAACAGTTTGATGAGCGCGAAAGAGAGCTTACGCACAAGCTGCAAGTTATGCAGTCCGACAGTGCCAAGCTGATGGATCAGCTGCTTGAGAAAGAGCGTGACAGCCAGGAGCTACAGGCGGTATCTGAAAAACTGATTGCCGCGCAACATGAACTGAGTGAGCTACGTAAAGGTTATGAAGCCGAACGCCGACAGTTTATCGCAAATAACAATGCGCTCGCCGCCAGGGTTGTGGAGCTCGAAAATGGAGGGCTCAGGGGTGCCCGGTCGGATGATATCCAATCCGTTGAGGCCCACGGCGTAAAACTCGCATCCTGGATGTCCTTCAAAAAATAGGGCTTTGAACGATTGTTATGCTGAATCCAACAGATAAAAAAAAGCGGGCCGCAGTGCATGGCATACCGGGAGAGGGTGCGCGTGCCAGGGGGGTCAGCACAGCGGTTCTCCCTTTGCTGGCAGCGGTTTTTCTTTTCGGCTTTTTGACCGGAATTATTATTCCGGTTGCAGCTGCGACACCTATGATCTTTGCCCTGGCCGGAATATTTGTTCTGGTTCTATGGCTGGCATACGATTTTTTTCAAGGGGTGGCATCGTATTTCAAGGGTGCACGCGGCGAGGAGATAGTCGCGGTCTGGCTGGCGGCCGGTTTGGATTGCGGCTATCACATTTTTCATGATATTGAAAAAAACGGTGTGGTGCCGATAGATCATCTGGTTATCGGACCGACCGGAATTTTTGTGATAGAGACCAAATTCTGGTCGGGGCGGGTTTCATGCGCGGATGGTGAACTCAAGGTCGACGGTCAGCGTCCGAGCCGTTCGCCGATTGTGCAGGTCAGGGATGAAAGTTCTTCACTTACCGCTTATTTGAAGGCGAAGACCGGCGTGGAATTTGTGGTTACTCCGATTATCTGCTTTGCGGGTGGAACATACGTAAGCGCCTCAGGCAGTTTTTTTGACCAGATCGAAGGCGTGGCGATCTGCAATGTAGATGACCTGACCGAGTTGATCCACGCCGGTAAAAATCCGGTTACCGCTCTGGATATCGAGCAGCTTATCAAACTAATGGAGTTCCGAACATAATGCTGAAAACAAAGATACCGATCATAAGTTTAGTTTTTGCTCTCTTTCTTGCTGTTGGCGTTCTGCCTGAAAACATCCGTGCCGGGGTGCCTGTGCCGCAGGAAAATTATGGTGCGATCGCCAAAAAATTCGCCCGGGCCATCTCTGTAGGTCATCTCTCTCAGCGTAAGCTGGATGATGGCGTTTCCGCTCAGGCATGGACGAATCTGATGGATTCATTCGATTTTGACCATAGTTATTTCCTGATGAGCGATGTGAATTCGCTGACTAATACGATGTTCATGATCGACGACATGGTCAAAGGCGGGGATGTTTCGCTGCCGTACGATATTTATGCAATGTTCCGCACACGCGTCGAAGAGCGTTATTGTTTTGTAACAAACCTGCTGACTGACGGGTTTGAGTTCAAAATTGATGAGGACTATGAGTTTCGTCGGCGGGAACTGCCCTGGGCATCGGACAGGGCCGAACAGAATGACATCTGGCGCAAGCGTATTAAGAATGAGGTGCTGGCTATAAAGCTAAGCCAGGAGCTGACCGAGGAGAATGCAACCAATCAAAGCGCGAGTGTCACCTCCACAAATAAACCGGTGGTCACTGCGGAGGAGAATGTCAGCAAGCGTTACAAGCAGTACATGATTATTATTCAGGATATGGATTCCGAGTCTATTCTGCAACGTTTTCTGAGTGCTGTGGCGTACGCCTATGACCCGCACTCGGATTATATGTCGCCGATGCGCAAGGAGGATTTTGATATCGACATGAATCTGTCGCTGTGCGGCATTGGTGCGTCGCTGCGCTCGGAAGACGGCATGGCCAGGATAATGGAGATTATACCGGGCGGCCCGGCTGATCGTGACAAACGCGAGATTCGGCTGACACGCGATGATAAGATTATCGGAGTCGGACAGGGCGATGAGTCGATTGAGAGCATTCTGCATATACCATTGAACAGGGCGGTTCGTAAAATTCGCGGCGAGAAGGGCACCAAGGTGGTGCTGGAGGTCATTCCCGCCTCGGACCCGAGCGGTTCCACAACCAAGATAGTCGATCTTGTGCGCGATGAGGTCAAGCTTGAAGAGCAGGCCGCTACCGGTCGTGTGGAGCGCGTGAGCCTTGCGGACGGCACCGAGCAGAAAATCGGTTATGTGCGGCTGCCGACTTTTTACGCGACCATGGATAAAAAACCGGGCCAGAAGGGATATCGTAGCGCAACCGATGATATCGCCCGTTATATGGCGAAGTTCAACAGTGAAGACGTTGTCGGGATGGTGCTGGATTTGCGTAACAATGGTGGCGGTTCACTGCGCGAAGCTATCTCGCTGACCGGACTCTTTATCCGCAGCGGGCCGGTGGTGCAGGTGCGGGAAATGAACCGGATAGTAGTTCTGCCTGTGCCCAACAATGCGGTCGCGTTTCGTAAGCCCTTGGCGGTGCTGATTAACAGAGCCTCCGCATCCGCCTCGGAAATCGTAGCCGGTGCATTACAGGATTACGGCAGGGCTGTTGTTATAGGTGACAGTAAGTCGCACGGCAAGGGAACTGTGCAGACGGTTATTCCGCTCGGTGATGACGATTACGGATCTTTGAAGGTCACCACTGCCAGTTTCTACCGCATCAACGGGGCGTCCACGCAGCGCAAGGGGGTCCAGTCTGATATTGTTATCCCCTCACGCTTTGAGGGGCTTGAAATCGGTGAGGATAAAATGCCGAATGCGCTGCCATGGACCGAGGTTGCGCCAGCACGCTATGTGCCGGTTTTCGATATGCAGAAATTTATTCCGGAACTCAAGACAATGTCAGCTGAGCGACTGGCGGCAAATGATGAATATCTTAAATACAGCAAGCTGGTTGAGCACTTTAAAGAGGCCGCTGACCGCAAGAAACTTCCGCTGCATATTGAAAAACGCCGCGAGCTGATCAAGAGTGACCGGGCGTTGCAGGAACTAGAAGGAGAGATCACCGATACCGAAATGCAGTCCGGTTCTCCGGCTTTACCCCCGGAAAGTGAAGCGGAGAAGATTGACAAAGCGGAAAAAGGCAAGGACCTGGTGCTTAACGAAGCACTGCTAATCCTGACCGATCTGATTCGGCTTTCGGGGGGCGGTGATTTGAACATGGAAACCGAAGGAGACCTGACTACCAGAATCATGCAGATTTTCGGTGGCGGGCAGTAAGGCTTCCGGATTGCAGGCTCAAACCCGGCTTAACCTTTCACGGAGTTGGTTTAATGAAAGTTAAATTTACTAAAATGCATGGTGCCGGCAATGATTTCGTGTTGATTGACGATCGTTGCGGTGATATCCCCTGGGAGGACTATTTCCTGATGACAGCACTGGCCAGCCGTCGTATCGGTATCGGGTGCGAGGGAATCATCCTAGTGCAGAGTTCGGAAGTTGCCGATTTTAAGATCAGATTTCTTAACCCGGACGGTACAGAGGCCGAGCTGTGCGGCAACGGTTCACGCTGTGTGGCGGCTTATGCCAACAGGATCGGTGCCGCCGGCAAAAACATGACGATAGAAACAGAGTGCTGCGGAGTCGTTGACGCTGAGCTGCACAACAGCGGGGTGTGTGTCTGGATGCCGGAGCCGACCAAACGGGACTACGGATTGTCGCTGAATGTTGAGGATCAGACGATTTCAGCGGATTTCATCAGCACTGGCGTCCCGCATCTGGTGGTGCAGGTGCAGGATGTCAATAACATCGATATTGATAATCTGGGGCGCGCTTTGCGTTTACATCCCGTGTTTGAGCCGGATGGCACCAATGTTGACTTTGTAACATTCAAAGCACCGAATCGAATGGCCATGCGTACCTTTGAGCGTGGAGTGGAAGGGGAATCAGGTGCTTGCGGCACCGGTGCGGTGGCCTGTTGCGTTGTGGCGGTTGAGACCGCTGGCTTCACTCTGCCGATCAAGGTTAAAACCAGCTCAGGTTACGATCTGGTGGTCGATGGTGACTGGCGCCGTCGTAAATGTACCGGTCTGACCTTGTCAGGACCGGTCAAGTTTGTTTACGAGGGTGAAATAGATCTGGACGGTCTCGAACTTGGCGGCGATGTGGATTAACAGGTGAAATGGAGAGATGAACCGCATACTTTTCGAATCCGATGAGATTGATGAAGACGGTGTTGTGATGTTGCGTGATCACCGCGCTGAACATATTCGTAAAGTTCTGAAAGCTGCTCCCGGCAAAGAGTTGAAAACCGGCACAGTCAATGGGTTGTGCGGATTTTCGCAAGTGCTTGAAGTTTCATCCGACTCTGTCTGCCTTGAAGTGCGTCATACAAATCAATCAATCCAGCCATGGTTTGACTTAATTCTAGCTATGCCGCGTCCGTTGGTTTTGAAGCGACTCTGGCCGCAACTGGCAACACTTGGCGCTGGCAAAATTATTCTGCTGCAATCCGCCAGAGTTGAGAAGTTCTACTTCAGCAGTCAATGGATTGATCCGGTAGCTGTCAGACCCCTGCTGATTGAAGGGGCTATGCAGTCCGGCTCCACATATCTTCCGACTTTTCAGATCAGCAGAAATTTCAAACGATTTATGCATGATGAGCTGGATGCTCTGTTCAAAGAATCATCGCGTCTGATGGCGCATCCTGGCACAACAACCGCTCTGGGTGCTGACAACATGGATGCTTGTCGTCCGCTACTGGCTGTTGGGCCTGAGGGTGGCTGGAAGAGGGATGAGATTGATCTTTTTGCTGCAAATGGTTTTTCAATGTTTTCATTGGGTTCACGAGTGATGCGCAGCGATACAGCTTGCATCGCTTTGATAGCTGTAATGAATTACATTTTTGAGTTTCGCCCATCTCTTCCGAGTCACCATACCTGATCTCCAACCAGATGATCAACGGCTACACTCTCACTCAGATCACAACCGGTGCCGTCTCGTGGCTGAGCTATCCCGAAAATTTT